>JBBIQF010000104.1:0-18367 GCA_037442445.1 Planctomycetaceae bacterium | reverse complement strand
ACAGAGCGTGGCCCTCCACCTTGGAGGGACGCGCTCCGTCGCGTCCGCCGCGCTCTCGCCGCCCCCCGCGCACCCTTTCCCCTTGAGCATCCGGAAGGCGCTAGGCCGTGAACGGTCACGGGCCGCTCCCTTGCGGTCGCGGCTCGGTTTGCGGACTCGGTGGTTACCGCGTAGCTGCCATGCGGAGCGCTACCAGGTACGGTACCGGCTCGCTGCCCAAGGCGTTGAGCACAGTGCCGCCGGCCGTGAAGTTGTGGGTCACCCAGTCGGGCTGGCCGTACTGCTCCAACGCTTTGCCCCCTTCGCCCCCACCCACGTACACCCGCACGCCGGCATCCTTCATGCGCTTCAGTTGCGGGATGAATCGCTTGGTGCCGGCCTCGAACCGGGGATCCTCGAACATGCCGAACACGCCGTTGTGGAACGCGACGCGGTGCGGCTCGTTGCGGGTCTTTCCAGGAACTCGCCGATCTTTTTCTCGAAAAGCTCGCTCGTGGCCGGGCCCACATCCAACTGCTGGTCGCCAGGCCCGATCGTCTCCGACACCCGGCCGTCCTGAAGCACGAAGTCCACGGGGATCACGAACTCGATACCCTTCTGGCGGCCTTCGGCGATGAGCTTCTTGGCCTGCTCCACGCGTTCGCGAGGAATGAAGTAGGGCTTGTCGCTGTGCGCGGGATCCTCGGCCACACCGATGCAGTAGGACTTGCCCTCCAGCTCGGCCGCGGCTTTCTTCAGCCCGTTGGCCAGCGAACCTGCCGTGAACACCCAGCGGATTTTGCCGCGGTTGATCATCGCCTCCAGGTCGTCGAGCTTGTCGATCTTCAAGCCGCTGGAGATGACCAGTTGGGCATCGAGGCAATCCATCAGCGGGCCGGCGAACTGGCCGGCGACGTACTTGCCTAGGGCCACGCGGTCCATGGCGGCCGGCACCACCACAGTCGACGTGTCCAGACTGCCCGCCGAAAACGCCTCGTTGACGTACACCCGGGCGATCTTTTCGGCATACTCGTTGGCCAACCGGGCCAGCTTGGGGGCCACCTCGGGGAGGGCTGCCGGCTTGAGCTTCCAGAGGATGGTTTCGATGGGGTACTTGCGGGTGTTCTCCAGCACCAGCACATCGCCCGGCTTGGCCGAACGAACCGCTTCGACCGCCGCCGGCAGGATGCCGAGCGAGTCGGGATCCAGCCAGTCGGCCACAAAGCCCACCGGGATGCCCAGGATCTCGCCGATGCGCTGGCGGACCTTCTGCAACGAGCCTTTGGGGTCGCGCCCGATGTGGCCGAAGATGATCTGAATCCACCCTTTCTGGCGGCCGAAGTTGAGCGTGTCGGCCATGGAGCGGAGGCGGATGTCGCCTTCGCCCACGGTGGGCCCGGGTTTGGCATCCACGTCGCCCCGTACCAGGACCGGGGTGCCTGCGGGCACATCGGCCAGCGAGTCCAGGGGCGGAATGGCCTTCAGATAATCGGAAAGGGTCAGGCTCCGCGTCGAGGCATCGGGCTTTAGGACCTGTCGCAGCCAGGATTCCATCGCTTCGGCAGTGATTGGCATGACAACCCTCCGGTAGGTCGGCAGTGCAAGGCCCGCTTCCAAGGGGCAGGCCCCCATAGGCAATCTTCACGGAACCGCAAACATATCAATTCCGAGGCACTCCGGGAAGGGGCCGCCAGCCGGGTCAGTGACGGCTGCTCGCCCGATGGACTACAGCCATGAGCCGGGTCCGCCAGGGTGATCGGCTGCGTCCGCCAAGGCTGTGAGCCGGGGCCGTCAGGCCCCGGTGCAGCCGAAAGACACCATGCCCGCAAGCGCAAGGACTACGCCTCCACAGGCCTTGTTGGCCCCTACGCCCCTTGGGCCTGCCATTGGACCCGCGTGGGGTGCGG
This sequence comes from Planctomycetaceae bacterium, assembly GCA_037442445.1. Taxonomy (GTDB): domain Bacteria; phylum Planctomycetota; class Planctomycetia; order Pirellulales; family Thermoguttaceae; genus JANLFZ01. Next base: position 16,481 of record JBBIQF010000104.1, on the reverse strand, counting down.
TACAGGGGATTTGCCGCTATGGCCAGTATTCGAGGGTTCGCGACGAGGCGGCCCGCAGGGCATCCTGTTCGCGCCCGGCGGCCCGGTAGGCCTGCTCCAGCAGAGCCAGGTGGGTTTCCCACAGCCGCTTGCCGGCCCGCAGCCGTCCTTCCAGCTCGCGAATCACCAGGGCATGCCGGCCGGTGGCGTTCCATCGGCTGCACGCCCAGGGGACGTACTCGTCGGGCAGCGGCCCGGGCTGGGCGGCCCGCTGGAGTACCGCGGCCGCAAGCTCGGGGTCTGCGGTCAACTCGGCCTGCCGGATCAGCAAGTGTGTGCGCAACAGCGGATGTTTTGCCTCGGCAGCGAGTGCCTCGGCAGCGGCCGCATGATCGGGATGGTTGAGTTCCGCCAAGAGAACGCGGAACGGTAGGGGCAGGAGGAGGGGTTCCTGGACCTGGTAGGCCGATTTCGGTGCCGACTTTTTGTCCTTTTCCTCCGCTTCCAGGAGCAGGCGCGAGGTTTCCAGCAGCGAGCGCCACCGGGCCAGCCCGACCTGCACATCGGCACGCCGGCGCAACAGGTCGCTCCGCACCCTGGGGGCCAGATGCGGGCTGGCCAGAGCCTGGTCGTACACCCGCAGCGCTTCGGCCTTGAGGCCGTGGGCAACCAGGCGGTCTGCGATTTCCACCCGGTCGATGGGCGAGCCGGGCCAGTTGCCGGTCCACGCTGCCACCAAGGCGGCGGCCTGATCCTTCTTGCCCAGGGCCAATAAGGCCAACAGGCGGATTTTTTCGAGCGCCCAGGGGTGCGGCGCAGGCCGGTAGGCCTCGATGGCCGACTGGGCGTGCGCTAGCGCCTGTTCGTGGCGGCCCGCCTGAAACGCGGCGTGGGCCAGGCGCTCCCAGTCGCTTGCGGTCCGCTGTGCCGTGGGCTGCCGGGCCAGCAGCTCGTAGGTCTCGGCGGTCGTCAGGCCCGGGAAATCGCCCTGGGCGATGAACCGGGTGAGGTCGGCCGCCGGGCTTTCGGCCACCTCGGCCAGCCAGTGCAAGACCTGCTCGCGCGGTACGGGCAGGTTGCCCTGCTGCACCGCGTAGGCCAGCAAGAGCAAGACCAGCGGGTGTCTAGGGCGGGCCTGCAAGGCGGCGCGGAGATGCCGCGCAGCGCTTTCCCACTCGGCGGTGCGCAGGGATAGGATGCCGCGGCAGAAGTCGCGGTCCACCTGCGGGACCTCGGTACGGTGGTCCAACAGGACGTAACCCTCCCAGCCTTCCTCGAGGGCAGGAATCGGACCAGCCCCAGCCTCGGCGGCCACCAGTTCCCACCGGGCCTGCGTCTTGCCAGCCGCGTCTTCCAAACGGACTTCGCGGAGCCGGGGCGAGGGGCCTTGCGGTTCGAACACAAATCGCAGGCGCTGGGCCAACTCGCCGTCGAACCGCGACTCCCACGCCACCATCTGGCCCGAGTCCTTCGCGAAGGCAACGTCGATCCAGGCCCGGGCGGGATCCACGTAGCCAGGCAGCGTCAGCCGCAAGCGTACGATGCCCTTGGCCGGGTCGTCAGGCTGGGCCGGTGCGGGGCGGACCTGGAACAGGCGGGCCAGTTCGGCGTTTGTGCGGTGCGGCAGCCAGGGGAGACAGGCGTCCAGCACGCGCCGGGCCGACTCGCCCCAGGGGCCCAATTCCACCAGTTGTACGCTGGGATAGGCCACGGCGGCCTGGTCGTCTTCGGTGCGGATGGTCCAGCCGGGCAGCTCCATTTGCATTCGCCGGCCGCTTACGCGCCATGTCAGAGGGACCGCTTTGCCTTCAGGGCCGATGTAGCGCCACTGGGCGCGGATATCTGCGGGCTGGCGGCGGACGGCCAAAAGCTGCAATTCGCTGGGTTCGGGGTCGGGCAGGCGGGCCAAGGCCACCTGGGCCCCAAGCGCTGGCCCCTGCCGTGGCCGGACCCAGGGTCCCTCGGCCGCGCCGCCTTCCCAGGGGCGCGACCTCCGCAGGGCCTCGTAGCGGCTGCGCCGCAACAGGGTAAGCAGGTGCCGCACTTCGTCGTGTATATCGGACGTGGCCGAGACCACCAGCGCCTCGCGTGCCCGGTCCTCGCGGATACTGCACGGCCCGCCTAATTCGTCCCACTCGTTCGGCGAGACCTGGCTTACGATCATGTCGATGAGTGTGTCGAAGTCGGGGGGCAAAGTCCGCTCGGGCGTGTCGATGACTTTTTCGGCCGGCAGGTAGTCGGCCAGGGTGGCCTGGCTGGGCCGAAGTTTGCGGAGCCGATCCAGCAGGTCTTCGATCTGCGCGTGTACCTCATCGCTGGTCCGCACCACCAGGTCCAATGTGGGGTAGAAGAGCCTGAGGCTGGCCGGCCCACCGACTTCATCCCACGACGTGGGTGCGACGGTGGCGACGATCGCATCGAAAAGCGTGTCCTGGTCGATCAGCGATCCCGGCGCAAACGGGGGGCCTATCGAACCTGGAGGCCAACCCGGCAAGACCGGCGACGCTTGGGGCACCCCCACCCCCAGCCCTGCGAGGCCGGCAGGCGCCTCGGACGGGGGAGTTGGGGCGGCCGGTTTTTCTGCTTGCTCTTGTTGCGCTATAAGCGTGAGCTGTTCCGAGAATGCGGCTTCCGCCGCAGCCGGAGCGCTTGGCAGTTCCACTGCTTCGCCGCCGGAGGAGATCGCTTGGGCTGGGGTGCCGCGCGATGCGGAAGCCGATCGCCGGGGCGACCGTGCCACCACACCCGGCGATGGCCCTCCGATGGTTTCGGTTCCTGTCTGGCCAGCACCTCCGAAGAAGCCGCCCCCGGGGGGCGCCATCCCACCCCAGCCGCCGAATCCGGCGAATCCGCCCATGCTCCTGCCGGTTCTAGAGGCCGCCATGCCTTCCAGGCCAGTAAAACCGAATCCGCCGCCCCAGCCTTGGCCGGGCCGCCAACCCCAACCGGGTCGCCAGTCAAAGGGCCCTTGCCTGGCGGCCACCTCAGGTTTCAAGGCGTACAGCACCCCGCGGCATGAATGGAGCCGCACGGTGAGCAACCCGGAATTGGCCTCTTCCACCGTGGTGATGACCAGCGACTGGCCGTGAACCGCGGCCTCCAGGCCCAACGGCCGGAGCATCCACCGGAGGCCTTCGCCCAGGGGCACATCGCGCCACTGGGCGTTGACCACCTCCTGCTGCGTCATCCCCGCGTCTTGCATGGCCTTGAGGTCCACGAAGACGTTATCGTTGACCATGCGGGCCACGTCGGCCAGCACCGCCCCCAACGGCGCATCGCGATACTCGAACGTCACCGGCCGGCGCAGTTTCTCGCGCAGGCGCTTCTGGGCGGCCAGTTCCGCATCGAGGTACGGGGCGCCAAGTTCCGCCACGTCGGCCGTCTCGCCCAGGTGCAACAGATCGCCCACCGGGTACACGGCGACGGTCGTATATACCTGGCGCTGCTCTAGGGCAGTAATCAGCAGCCGGAGCGGCTCTTCGACCAGAACCAGGCTTTGCTGGTGCAAGGCCCGGCGCACATACTCGCCGAGCGACATGCGGCCCCATGCCCGCACCTCGAACTCGACGTCGGCCGCTATGCCGGCGTCATCGAGCGCTTTGCGGTTCACCACCACATTGGCGCCGGTGTACTCGGCCAGCAGGCGAGCCAACTGCTGCACGGAGACCCGGCGCGGCTCGACCGGAATCGGCCGCAGCAGTTGGTACGCATGGGGATGGGTCCGCAGGAAATCGGGCGGGGCCAGGGGCCGGGCCAGGGGCGCGACATCCGGGACGAATACGAAAAACTCTCGGCCGGCCGGCACGAAAAACGCCCGGTGCGGCCCCAAGGCATCGAGCACCGTCTGGCGCCAGTGGACCGCCGCCACTTCGCGGACCAAGGCCAGATACTCGCCCGAGCGCTGGGCAAGCGGCAGATGGGCCACGCTATCGAGATGCGAGCGGGCCAGCCGGGCGTCGCCGGCCGAAAGGGCCCGGCGGGCCTGGCCAATCGCCCGGGCGATCGCCCCTTGCTGGGCCTGCTCGGCCAGGGGGCTGGCCCTGTCGGCTTTGGACGGGCTGCGCACAGGCGGTGCTATGCCCGCAAGCCGCAGCGGTTCCGAAGCCTCCGGCGGGCTCCAATACCTCCGCCGCAATTGCCGCGGCACACCCCAGTTGACATAGTCCGATTCGCTTTCCAGCACCAAAAACGCCGTATAGGGCGTCAGCAGGCTCCATTCCTGCGAAAGGCCCACGATCTCGCGGCGAGGCTCGGCCGTCAGGGGGCCGGCCACGACCTTTTCCAGGCGCAAGAGCTGCTCGATCTTGCGCTGGGCCCACAGCCGGCCCACAAACACGTCGTCCGGCTTGGAATCCACGGCCAGCTTCCACTGCCGCACCAGCGGCTTGCCCTCGTGCATCACCACCAGCTTGAGCTGGATATGGCCGGTGGGGTTGCCCCGGCCGAGCACGGTGAATGCTCGGCCAGGCACCCAGCCCGTCGGGGCGAAGATGTCGTCCGGCCGGGCGCCCTCGACCGAAAGCTCCAGGATTTGTTCTGGCGTGGGCAATCCGGCGTCCAGCCACGCCCGCAGTTCATCCTGCTGGCGCCGCAAGTCGAGGCTGAAGACCAACCCGCCCACCTTGCGGGCCACTTGGATGAGCCGGTCTTCGCCTGGGCTCTGCCGGGCGGGCATGACGGCCAGGAACGAGCAACCAGCCCGTGCAAGATCGAGGATAGCCGGCTCCAGCGCAAGGAGGACCTGCTCGCGGGGCTGGCGGTCGAACCAGCGGCGGTCTTGGGCCTGGGTGGCATTGCCCACGTAAACCAGTAGCCGCCGCCGGCCGGCGGGCGTGTCGGAGAACGCTTTGGCCCCCTCGCGCAGGGCCGCATCGAGGTCCAGCGCCCCGAGGAACACCTGTTCCTCCAGGCGGCGCAGAGCGGCTTGGCGCTGGGGCGGTGTGGCCGGCGTCCAGTCGGGCGTCAACCACCGCTGCACCACATCGACGCACCCGAGCCGGAAGCGGTCCCCAGGCCGCAACCCCTCCAACACCTTGGCCACGGCCTGGCGCACGGCCTTGGGGTCGGACGACAAGGACGAGGTCTCGGCCAGGATCACCACATCGGCCGGAGCCGGGGCGCCGGGCTTTGGCGCCAGGGCCTGCGGTGGGACCGAGAGATGGAAGTACGTGGCCGCCTGCCCGGCCCTTTCTTCTGGCCCAAATGGCTCGCGGACCTTCGGCACATGCAGGGCCGCCGCCGTGTAGGCCCAGAGGTGCGGCTCCGGCTCCGCGGGTTGGGCAAAGCGGAGCACCAGGTCGGCTGCGGGCCGGTAGTTTTCCTTTTTCCACCCGAAGCGAATGGGCCCCTTGGCGTCGCGCTGGATTTGGACCTCGGGATGCGACTCGCACACCACCGAGGCGGGCGCAACCGGGCCGCGGATAGCGCCAGTAACCCGGAAGTCCCAGATGGGCTCGCCCTCGGTGGGCAGCGCCAAGACAAAGCGGTATTGGCCGTCGTCCGACTCCAGCGGCAGCGTGTAATCCAAGAGCACCCGCTTGGTATCGGCCGAGGGGATGGGAAATACCCGCATCTTGAACAGGTTTTCGCCCACTTGTTCCAAAATGCCGGGGTCCCACCGCCGGTGCACGATGCGATCGTACACATCGCTGGCCCGCTGGCGATCGACCAGTTCGCCTTCCATCAGCCGGTCCGGGGTTACGAACATAGCGAACCGGCTGACCGAGGCGCCGCGGGGCAGATTGAAGAGGAAGGTCCCCTCGGCCTGGCTGGGCAGCGGGTTGTAGAACGATTGGTCGATCTGCACCAAGGCCACCGGCGGGTGGAGGACCACGTGGGCATGGTACCGGACCACCGGAAGCGGTTGGGGAGAACCGGTGGGGTCGATGACCACCAACCGCCCCGTTCCGCGTGTCAACCGAAACCCTTGCCCACCGGCGTCCAGCACGCGGAGTTCGCCGCGCTGCGCCCAAGCCATACCCGTGAAGCAAGCAGACAGCCCCAGGGCTGCCCACCCCACCCAGTGCGCTAAACGCCTCATCGCAGCCTCCTGGCACCATCGAGAGGGTGCCACAGAATCGGAGAAGAGCTGGCCGGCGGCGGCCCCCCTTTCGGGCCCCTTCGACGCCCACCATGCTCACCGTTCCATTCTAGCCGGTCGTGTCGCCCGGGGCAACGATTCCGCCCGGCTCAGCACTTCAGCTAGGGTGGGGCTATTGGGGCTTGGCGCGGGGGGCCTCGGTCTGGACCAAGGCGGCATCGTCGAAGATGGCCGCCCCGCGCTGCCAGATGCAGCCGATCTTGCTCCGCAGAGTAAAGCGGACTCGGGCGGTGTGCGGGGCGGTGGTAAACGATAGGCTGACGCGCTGGAAGTTGGGCGTGGCCTTGCGGATGCCGGCCGGCCCATGGCGGGCCACGACCTGCCCGGCGGTGTCGAGTTCCTCGATCTCCAAGCCGGCAAAATCGTCCGGCCCGGCGCCAAACCCCCGGCCATCGCCGGCCACATCCAGGCCCAGCACCCACACGGCCGCACAAAGCGCGGTATTGGGATTGACCGCCACGACCTGGGACAGCCGCAGTTCGCCGCCGCCGTCGGTCACGTGGCTTATGGCTTCTTTGCCGCGAAATACCCGGGGCTTGCGCCAGGTGTAGATCGATTCGGGATAGATATAACAGGCCACCTGGGGCGAGAACGCGAACTCCCACGGCCCGCGACGGCCAATAGCGCCGTGCTCGACACTGCGGGCCGGAGCAAACCCCTGCTCGAAGTCGCCGTTGGCCAGCAGGTTGTTGGTCGGCAGGGGAACCAGGGCCAGTTCCACGCGGTTTTCGCCGGCGCTGAGCACCAGCGGCTGGATATGCGGGTAGTGGCCTTGCTTCTCGGCACGCAGTTCCACGGCCGCCAGGTCCTCGAGTTGGTCGAAGTGGAACGCACCATCGGCCCCGGTGCGGAGCGACTGGCCGGCCAGCGTAACCAGGGCGTCGGCCAGCGGCCGCTTTCGGCTATCGACGATCCGCCCTGACAGAACGGCCGGGGCTGGCGGGCCATCGAGCACCGCGTGATCCAGGCGGATCCACCCCCGAGGGCCGCCATCGGGCAAGGTCGCTTCCACCAGCCACCGCATTCGGGACGTTTGCGGGGTGGTGGTAACCTGCCGGGCCAGGTATCGCCAGCGTCCCGGTTCTGTCATGGGAGGGGCAGGATGGCTGGCCAACACCTGCCCGCGCGGGTCCAGCTCTTCCAGGCGGAGCGTGGCCGTTGGGCCGCGGACCCGGCCCGAGCCTGGCAATGGTTCCGCAAGGCCGATGCAAGCCCACATCGAGCCCCGATACGTGCTCTGCGGCCGGACCGCCACTTCTTGAATCACCCGGCAGGTGCCTTGGCCGGCGATGTGCAGGGCCTCGCGCCCCTCGGGTGCAGGGGCCTCGGCACCGGCCTGCGAGGTGCGCTGGACCGTCGCTTGCGACCCGGCGGGGACCTCGATACGCCATGCGTTAGGCCCGGGGGGGCCGGGCGATGCCGGCGGCGCTGCCCACTCCTCGAAGCCGCTGTTGCACAGCAGATTGCGGGCAAGCACGGTCACGGGACCGGCCCCGCGGCCGCCCGGGCCAAGGCCGATCTCCACGGCCTGAACGAAGGCCTCGCCGGGCAATTTGCGCTGGTCGTCACCGCCGCGCAAGCGGATTTCGATCGCCCCGTGCTCTGGCCGGATGCCGGAAAACACCAGGTCCACCGCGCGATCGGGCCCGCCGGCCGTGGCAGCCACATCCATGCGTCCCACCACCGGCCGGCCGTTGATGGCCACACTGACGCAGTTCGTACAGGTATCGAGGCCGCGGGTGGCTGCGAACAGAAGCCGCACATAGTAGGTCCCCGGCCCCACGGTGGCATTGAGCCAGAACTCGCGGCCGTGGGCGCCGTAGCGGTATAGATCGGGGTCTGGGGTACCGAGGATGGGCCGGGTGACCGGCGAGGTCCACCACGCCTTTTCTACGCTATCGGTCAGCGACCCGGTGCGGATGACCCACTCGGTGGCCGGGCGCCAGAGGTTGCCGGCCGAGTCTTTCAAGTCTTCGCGTCCCGGGTAGCCGAAGACCATGCGTTGCGTCTCGGTGGGACCGGTGGGTTCGACCCAATCCGCCGGGCAGCGGGCCTCGGAGAACTGGATTTCCCGGAGGCGAATCCAGGCACCTCGGGCCAGGGGATTGCCCCGGCCGAGGGCGACGACCTTCAACGTGTGTTGGCCGTCGGCCAGGCCATTGCGATAGTACAGCACCTGGTTGTGGCGCGGGGCGGGGTTCCAGGCGTCGATGCCCACGAGTTGGCGCTGGCCATCGAGGAACACCTCGGCCTGCCCGCCGTCCGGGCCGAAATCGCCGACTAGCCGCACCTGGTTGCCGCGGAAAGTCCAGGTGATGGTGGCGCCCGGCTGGTCGGTGGCGCCGGGTTGGGGCCACGTGCCCTGGCAGTCGGCCTGTTGAGGGCCGGCCTGTTGTTGCGGGTCACCCGGGCCGGCGATGGCCAGGCACCGCACGCCATCATGGCGGATCGCCACCAGGAAATCGCCGCCGGGCAGCGGCCGGAGCGTGTAGCCGTTCTGGCCCAGGTCCTGGCGAAGGGCCATCGGCCCGCCCGGCTGGCCAGCGACGCTGTCGGGTGTAAACGCCAGCCGGAGCACGGTAACGGTGCCGGGCAGGGCGTCGAACGTGGAGAACTCGACCCTGCCCGGTGCATAGTGCACCGCGTTGACCACCGCCGTGCTGCGCACAATGTGGTTTTCGCGGCAGGGGGCGAACCACTCGGGCATCCAGGCCACGGTGCCCAGCAAGTGCTTCAGCGCCATGGGGTGCGCGATCTTGAACCAGGCATTATTGACCACGAACCCGCCGTCGATATTATCTTCCGATACGCCGGTTTCGTGGCCGTCATAGGTGGCCAGGATCTGCATGCGGCGGGCCAGTTCCGCGGCCCAGGGGCTTTGGGCCTCGGCGGCGTATTGGGCCCAGGCCACGGCGAGTTCCATGGGGCCGTACCACAGCGACCGGCCGCAACACCCGCTCGACTCGGGAAACGCCCACGCCCCGCTGTACATGTCGCCGGCCGACGTGGGGCAAACCCCCGTGCGGTTGAAAAACAGCCCCATGATGTTGCGGGCATCGTTTTTCCAGTTCGGGAACAGGTCCTTGTGGTCCATGAGAAACCGGGCGGTGAACTCGGTGACGTTCTCCGCCTGCACGGGGTTGGGCCAGTCCCAATAGTTCCGCCCCCAGGTGTCGCAGGCCGTCCACCGCGGCAAGAGCACCTGGCGGAGATAGTCGAGGCCGGCCTGGCGAGCCTCGACGATTTCGCGATTGGGCCCGGTGTGCCCCAGCCGAATCAGCTCGTCGAAGAAATAGAGCAAGAACACCACGCCGCCGGTCTGGATATCGTCTTTCCACGGGGCGGCCTCGGGATTGGCGTACCGGCCCCAGGGGGCCTGGCCTGGCCGGCGGTTCCGCTTGGCCGCCAGCAGGTCGCCCCAATGGCACGAGGCCTCCAGCCAGCGCCGGTTGCCCGTAACCTGGTAGGCCCGCAGCATGGCCAGCCCCACTTCGGCCACGATGTCCAACTGGATCATGCCCCGCGGATCGCACCGGCCATAGCACTTGCCTTTGACGGGCACACTGATGAGGAATCGCGGCCAGGGGTGGTCGCCCGGCGTAAGGCAATGGTCCAGCAGGGCGTCGGCCTGAATGGACAGATGGGCGATGGCCGCCGCATCGCCGCTGTAGCGGTAGTAATCCACCAGTGCCGAGAGCACGTAAGCCGCCCGCTGGCCGAGGTCGCCGGTGTCCCAGTCGTTGGTGGCCAGGGGCGTAATAGTGCCGTCGGCGGCGATCTTCCAATGCCCCGAAAACACGTAGTGCGGTGCCGGAGCGACCGATTGCGGCGGCAGCACCCAAGGATAGCGCTTGAGGGTCTCGGCCGCCACGCGGATGCGGAAATCGAGCTGTCCATTCTGGCCGGCATACCAGGGAGCGATCACACCGTGGCGGTCGTGCTGGGGCGGCCGGGCATAGTACCGGCTCTGCACCTTGGCCGCCGGGCACAAAGCCGCCGCACCCATCCCTATCCACAAGGCCGCAACCATTGCATAGCGGAAGAGCATGGCCGTGTCCTCCCTTGTTGTCCGAGCCGAAATCTTGCCCGACACAGATTCGTGCCCGGCTCCGCGTGTTGCCCGACCCCGCGTGCTGCCCGACATCATGCATTCCCCGACCTCATGTGTTGCCCCACCCCGCGTGTTGCCTGGCACAAAACCCTGCCGCATTCCATATACGGCCGCATTCCAAGCGCCCGGGCACCGTATGTTAGCCGGCCAGGCGGCGGCGCCGCAATACAATGCCAGGGGCGATTGCCCGCTGCGGCAGAGGCTTGCGCTGGGCGGGCCTCTGCCGGCTTGCCCGGCCTGGGGCGGCTCTGGCACAATGGCGGTCTCGGGGGAGCCGGCGGTCAGGCGGGGCGCCTGCCGGTCGCCGATCGCATCGGGCGCCATGCGAGGGTGGGTCGATGGAAGCGACGATAACGTTTTCCGTCAACGGCCGGCCGGCCGCGGTTACGACCGATCCCGACCGGCCGCTCTTGGAGGTCTTGCGCGAAGACTTGGGGTTGACGGGGACGAAATGCGGATGCGGCGAGGGGCGTTGCGGCGCCTGCACGGTGCTGGTGGCGGGCAAGAGCACCCACGCCTGCATCACCCCGGTCGGCAAGGTGGCGGGCCAGGAGGTGTTGACCATCGAAGGGCTGGCCACCGGCGGCAAACTGCATCCCGTGCAAGAGGCCTTTCTGGCCGTGGGGGCCGTGCAATGCGGCTACTGCACCCCCGGCATGATTATGGGGCTGGTGGGCCTCTTGCGGCAGCGGCCCCATCCGACCGACGAGGAAGTGCTTGCGGCCATGGAAGGCCACATCTGCCGGTGCTGCGGTTATGCCAAGCTGCTCCGCGCGGTGCGGCGGGCGGTCCAAAGCCAGGGGGTGGCCTCATGAGTACCGACTTTCGCAGATGGGCCGACGGCTGGAACCCAACCAGCGACGAGGAACAATCGAGCACGCCGGTGGATTATCACCTGGCCCTATCCCGCCGGCAGTTCATCGAGACATTGGGTGCGGGGCTGGTATTGACCGTCTGGGCGGGCCCGGCGGTGGCCCAGCGCCGCGGGACCCGCGGCGGGTTCGGGCGCGTGCGGAGCATCGCGGCCCGGTTGCATCTGGGCGCGGACGGCACGGTGACGGTACTGTCGGGCAAAGTGGAGATGGGCCAGGGCGCTCGGGCAGAACTGACCCAGGCGGCCGCCGAGGAACTGCGTTTGCCCGCCGATCGCGTGGTGATGGTGCTGGGCGATACGGGCCTGGTGCCCGACGACGGCATCACGGCCGGCAGCCGTACCACGCCTTCTACCGTGCCTGCGGTCCGCGAGGCGGCGGCCGCGGCGCGGCAGCTCTTGGTCCAGTGGGCCGCCCGGCAATGGGGCGTGCAGCCCGATCGCCTCGAAGTCCGCGACGGGAGGATTTTCGAGCCCGGGACGGCACGCAGCCTGGCGTACGCCGACTTGGCCAAAAATGCCGCCGCAGTGAAAACACTCGATGCGCCCGTGCCCCCCAATGTCACCCTGACACCCGTATCGCAATGGAAGGTGATGGGCACTTCGCTGGCCCGGCCGAATCTCCGCGACCTGGTAACCGGGGCGCACAAATTCCCCTCGGATTTGACCCGGCCGGGGATGCTGTACGGCAAAGTCTTGCGCCCGCCTGCCTACGGGGCGCGGCTGGTGTCGATCGATCTGGCGCCCGCCCGGGCCTTGGGCGACGTGGTGGTGGTTCGCGACGGCGACCTGGTGGGTGTGGCTGCGCCGACTACGCATCGAGCCCGGCAGGCCCTGGAGCTTTTGAGCCGCTCGGCCGTGTGGGAAGAAACGGCCCAACCGTCCAGCCGCGAGATATTCGAGTACCTCCGGCGCCATGCCCGCGGCGGCGCGCCAAAGAATCCGTTTGCGCAGGAGCTTGGCCAGGCTCGGAAGGTGCTTCGGGCGACGTACCACGTGGCCTACGTGCAGCACGCCCCGCTGGAAACGCGCGCGGCGTTGGCCGAATGGAACGGCGGAAAACTGACCGTATGGGCAGGAACCCAGAATCCGTTCGGTTATCGCAACGAGTTGGCCCGGGCGCTGGGGGTTCCGGCGGAGGACGTGCGCGTGGTGGTGCCGGACTTCGGCAGCGGGTTCGGTGGCAAGCACACGGGCGAGGCGGCAGTGGAAGCGGCGCGGCTGGCCCGGGCCGCGGGCCGGCCCGTGCTGGTCCACTGGACCCGCGCCGAGGAGTTCACCTGGGCCTATTTCCGGCCCGCAGCGGTCATCGATATCGAGGCCTCGCTGGACGCACAGAACGCCCTGAGTTCCTGGTTCTTCGTAAACATCAACTCCGGGCCGGCCGCCATCGAGACGCCCTATCGGGCCGGCAAAGCTCGGTCGCAATTCGTTTCCTCCGAATCGCCCTTGCGCCAGGGCTCGTACCGGGCGCTGGCCGCCACGGCCAACAATTTCGCGCGCGAGGCGTTCATGGACGAGCTGGCGGCGGCCGCCGGGGCCGACCCCCTCGACTTCCGCCTGGCCCACCTCGATTCGCCCCGGCTGCGCGCCGTCCTGGAAGAGGCCGCAAAGCGCTTCGGTTGGCGCGAAAAGGTCAAACGCAAAGAGCCCGATGTTGGTGTGGGCCTGGCGTGCGGCACCGAGAAAGGGTCCTACGTGGCCGCCTGCGTGGAGATCGCTTTGGACCGGCCCGCCGATCGCATCGCCGTGCGGCGGGTGTGCCAGGTCTTCGAGTGCGGAGCTATCCTCAACCCGGAAAACTTGCGCTCGCAGGTCGAGGGGTGCATTCTGATGGGCCTGGGGCCGGCGCTGCGCGAGGAGATGGTCTTCGACAAAGGCCGGATGCGCAGTGCGGGCTTCGAGCGCTACCGCGTCCCCCGCTTCAGCGACGTGCCGGCCGAGATGGATATCCATTTGCTCAACCGGCCTGACCTGCCCAGCGCCGGCGGGGGCGAGACGCCCATCATCGCCATCGCGCCGGCCATCGCCAATGCGGTGTACCATGCCACGGGGCAGCGGGTGCGGGCGATGCCCATCCGCATTCCGCGCACGGCAAAGGCCGAATTGCAGCCCGGAGTGATCGCGTGACAAGGCACGCCGACTGCCCCGCCTGGCTGCCCTGGCGGCCCCGCGACGTGCTGGCCGCTCTGGCCCAGCAGACCGCCCCTGAGGCCATAGCCGCGCTGTTGGTGCTCAGCGCCGAAGGCTCCACGCCGGCCAAGGCCGGGACCCGGGCGTTGCTCTTGCCGGACGGCAGCCTGGTGGGCACCGTGGGGGGCGGTGCCGTGGAGGCCGAGGCCTGCCGCCAAGCCCGAATGGCTGCCCAGCGCGGCCAGGCCCAGGTGTTCGAGATTAACCTGCACGGCCCGTCGGGCCCCATCTGCGGCGGCCGGATGCGATTGCTGGCCGATCCGCTTGCCCAGCGGTACCAAGAGGCCTGCGCCCAAGCCGAAGCCTGCCTCCGCCAGCGCGGCATTGGGTTGCTGCTGACGCGCATTGTGCACGGCGAGGCGGCGGAGGTCGAGGCGGCTTTCCTCGGGCTGCCCGATTTGGAACGATGGGCCCATTGGCCCACGCCGCAAGAGCTGCACACGGTACTGGCGGCCGACGAGCCGAGGCTGTTCGCCCAACCCCATCCGGCGGGCGTGCGGTGCGAGGTCCTTGCCGAGCCGCTCCGGCCCGGCCCCCGGCTGGTGATTGCCGGTGCAGGGCACGTCGGCCAGGCCGTGGCAGCCCTCGGGTACCAGGTGGGGATGGACATCGTGGTCATCGACGATCGACCAGAGTTCGCCCACCCCGGCCGGTTCCCGCCCGGTACCCTGGTGCGCTGCGGTCCCATAGCCCAGGAGCTTGCGGGCATAGGGCTGGATGCGGCCAGCTACGTCGTCGTGGTTACACGCAACCACGAACTGGACACCGAGGCCCTGGCGGCCTGCCTCGATCGGCCGGCGGCATACATCGGCATGATCGGAAGCCGGCGCAAGGTAGCGCAGGTGCGGGGACGGCTTTTGGCCTCTGGCCGGGCATCGCCCGAGGCGTTCGAGCGGATTCATGCCCCCATTGGGCTGGACGTGGGGGCGGTGACGGTGCCGGAGATCGCGGTGAGCATCCTGGCCCAGATCATCGCGGTACGGCGCCAGCGGCTTGGCCATCGCGACCCCGACGGGCCAGGCCGATGATCGGGGCGATTGTGCTGGCTGCCGGCCGGTCGCGGCGCATGGGCACGCAAAAGCTGCTGTTGCCCTGGGCCGGGCAGCCGCTGGTGGCCCATGTGGTGGACCAGGTGCTGGCCAGCCCCGCGCGCCCGGTGATCGTGGTGGTGGGCGCCGAGGGGCCGGCGATCGCCGCAGCCTTGGCGGGCCGGCCTGTTATGCTCCTGCCCAACCCCGATCCCCAGAGCGAAATGCTCGCCTCGGTCCGATGCGGCCTGCGGGCACTGCCGCCCGCCTGCCAGGCGGCCCTGGTGGTCTTGGGCGACCAGCCCGGCGTGACCGGCGAGTTGATTGGCCGGCTGATCGCCGCTTTCCGCGAGTCGCCGGCCAGCATCGTCGTGCCTCAATATGCTGGCCGGCGGGGGCATCCGATCCTGGTGCCCCGCCGGTTTTTCGCCGAGGTACTCCAGCGTTATGACGGCCTGGGGCTTCGCGGATTGCTCCGCCAGTACCCGCACGAGGTGATCGAGGTCCCGATGGACAACGGCCAGCCCCTGCATGACGTCGATACGCCGGGCGATTACCGCCGGTTGCGCCCACCGGAGTAGCAGCCCGGGGGCATGAACTTTTTTTGGCGGCGTGCACCTTGCGTTTCGGGTGAAGGCGGAGCGCAGAGAAAAAGCCGCGCGGGCCGCCGCGGCGCCCTTCCGCCTTGCGCAAACTGGGGCGCCAACCTACGGAGCCGGGTCGCGCGGGGCGATCACCTTCTGCACGCCCAGGTTCATGGCCCGCAGCCGGGCCCGGAGCGTAACCTTGCTCAGCCCCAGGATTTCCGCGGCGCGATTCTGGTTTCCGCCGGCCTTGCGCATGGCCCCGAGGATCAGCAGGCGGTCGAACTGCTCCCGGGCACGCCGGTAGATATCGCGCTGGCCGGACGCGAGCCACTCTTGCACCGAATCGACAAGCTCTTGCCACTGCGGGTCGGGCAAGCCGGTCTCCGGCAGCTCGGGTTCCGCCTCGGTCGCGGCCACGCGCTGGAGTTCTGCGGAGAGGAACTCCGGCAGGATGGTCACCCCGGCCGAGACGATCAAGGCCTCGCGAATGACGCTCTGCAATTCGCGGACGTTGCCGGGCCAATCGTACCGCTGGAGCACCTCCAGCGCTTCGGGCGAGATGCTCTGCACCGAGGTGCCCAGTTGGCGGTTGTAGCGGAACAGGAAGTAATGGGCCAGTTCGGGGATGTCCTCGCGGCGCTCGCGCAAGGGGGGCAGATGGATGGTCACGCCCCGCAGGCGATAGTACAGGTCCTTGCGGAAGCGGCCTTGCTCGATGAGGGCATCGAGGTTCTGGTTGGTGGCGGCGATGACCCGCACATCGACCGAGATCGACTCGGTGCCGCCGATGCGTTGGAAGTGGCCCTCTTGCAGCAGGCGGAGGATTTTGGCCTGCGTGCCCGGCGCCATGTCGCCCACCTCGTCCAGAAACAGGGTGCCGCCGTGGCACTGCTCGAACTTGCCGATGCGGCGGCGGTCGGCACCGGTAAACGCCCCCCGCTCATGGCCGAACAACTCGCTTTCCAAAAGCGATTCGGGAATGGCGGCACAATTGATCGCCAGAAACGGGGCGCCGCTGCGGCGGCTGTGCTGGTAGATGGCCCGGGCGACCAGTTCCTTGCCGGTGCCGCTTTCGCCCAGGATGAGGACGTTGACATCCTGGGGGGCCACCCGGCCAATCTGCTTGCAGACCATCTGCATGGCCGGCCCGCTGCCGACGAGCCGGTCGGGGGCGTCCTCGGGGCGATCGGCCTCTTCCACGATGGCCGGCACGTGCATCAGCCGGCGGATTTCCAGGGCCTGGGCCACCACCTGCTGGAGCTGGGCGGCATCCAGCGGTTTGACCAGGTACTCGTAGGCCCCGCGTTTCATGGCCTCGATGGCCGTCTCGGCCGTGCCATGCCCCGTGATGAACACCACCAGGCTTTTCGGGCTTTGGCGGCGGAGTTGGTCGAACAGTTCCAGCCCCGACTGCTCGCCCAGCCGGATATCCAAGAGGATCACATCCGGGTTATGCTCGGCGCACAGGGCGAGCCCGGCGTCGGCCGACTCGGCCCCGAGCACTTCGATCCCCTGGCCGGCCAGCACCTGTTCGATGCTGTAGCGGATGTTCGGTTCGTCGTCGATCACCAGCAGTTTGGACGTCCGGCGGCTAACTCCCGGGGAGGCTGGG
>JBBIQF010000103.1:0-18609 GCA_037442445.1 Planctomycetaceae bacterium | reverse complement strand
CTGTTGGGGGTCCGCAAACGGAATCCAGTACCGCAACAGTTCGCTCCCGGGAAAGACGGCCATCACCCGGCCATCGTCCTCGGTGAGGTAGTAGCCGTAAAGCTGGTGGTCGGCCAGCCCGGCGTTCTTGAAATGGAAGTCGTCCAGCACGGTGTAGGCCACGCCCGCTTCGACCAGGTCGCGAACGTAGGTCTGTTCCCAGACCCGCTCGTGCACCCAGATCCCGCGGACGGTGCACTCCAGCCGGTCCTCCAGCCAGTGGGTGTAGGCCCGGATCTGGCCGATGCGGTCACGGGAGGGGAGCATCGCCAGGATGGGCTCGTAAAACGGCCCGCCCAGGATTTCCACCCGGCCTTGGCGGACCAACTGGGCGAGTCGGCCGATATAGTCCGGATGGGTGGCTTGAAGCCACTCCATCAGGCACCCACTGGTATGCAGCGACAGCTTCAGCGAGGGGAACCGGGCAAAAACCTCCAGAAACGGCCGGTAGCTATCCTGGTAGGCCTGCTCGAACACATGCTCGAAATTGCCGACAGGTTGATGGTCGTGGATGACCAGGGCGAGGCGGATCGGTGGGGTCATTGCGGTACAGGTATGCGGTCGCGCCGGCTAGCGGTGAGTTTTACGTGGAAGGTGTATCATGCACCAGCGACGATGTTTCTAGCATCGGCAGGCGCTGCCCAGATTATCCAGTCCCCCTGGTGAGAAAAGTTTGCGATGCCTGGGCCTCGTATTCGACCTCGCGGAGGAACGCCGCCGCCTCTTCCGGCGGCACCGGATTGATGTAAAAACCCGTTCCCCATTCGAACCCCGCCGGCCGTGTCAGGCTCGGCATGATCTCGATGTGCCAGTGGTAGTGGCTCAGCTCCGGCACATCGAACGGCGCCGTGTGAATGATGTAGTTGTACGCCGGCTGGTCAAGGGCCGCCTCGATCCGCCCCAGCACCTGCTTGAGCACGCCGGCCAGCTCGTCGATCCCGTTTTTCTGGATATTCTCGTAGTGGCTGCCGTGGGCTTTGGGCAAGATCCAGGTCTCGAAGGGACACCGGCTGGCAAAAGGCGCAAAGGCCACGTACCCGGGCGATTCCAGGACGATCCGCTTCTCGGTGGCCAGCTCCTGCTGGATCATATCGCAATACACGCACCGCCCGCGGTAGTTGAAGAACTCTTGGGCCCCGGCCATCTCGTCGGCCACATAGACAGGCACAATCGGCGTGACGATGAGCTGGCTGTGCGAATGCTCCAGAGATGCCCCAGCCGCGGCTCCCACGTTCTTGAAGATCATGCCGTACACCAGCCGGCGGTCCCGCTTGAGGTCCACCAGCCGGTCGCGGTACACCCAAAGCACCTCGCGCACCCCCTCTTCGGGGAGTTCGGTGATACTGAGGATGTGCTTGGGGCTCTCGATAATGACTTCATGGGCACCGACACCCCGCATCATGTCGTAGATGCCGTCCCCCCGTTTGTTGAGGTCACCTTCGATTTCCAGCGCGGGGAACTTGTTGGGAACGACTCGAACCCGCCAACCTTGGCGGTTCCTTTCGGTGCCGGGGTGGCGGTACGCCACGATTTCGTCGGGGGTATAGTGCTCGTTGCCTTCGCAGAACGGGCAGAGCCGACCAGCGCGGCGTTGGGGCGCGGGCACGAAGTCATAAGGCCGCTTCGCCCGGCTCTTGGCGATAATCACCCAGCGCCCCACGATGGGGTCCTTGCGCAGATCTGGCATGAGATTGCTGTTCGCGTTGCTCCATGGGCGCCCGAAAAACAGATTGTAATGATGCAGCGGGCTGCAGGCCAGCGCTCCGCGATCGGTCTGATGCGTCTGATGCGTCTGATCCGCCTGATCCGGCTGATCCGCCCGACCCCGCCGGCTCATTCTTGAGTGTGCCAGCCCCATTCCCCCCAGATGGGGCGGAACATCCGATAGCGCCTTCCAAGCGGCGCGACCCACGGCCGTAACCTACAGTTTCTCAGGTTACAAGCGCTGTGCCTTGGGTTGTGGGAGCGCGCCATGCAAGTGGTTCATACCGTGCTGCGCTACCTGGAGGGGCTGACCCTCCGCGAGTGGCTTTGGGTGTTGATCGGAGTGGTCGTGGTCGGGGCGATCTGTTTGCGGGGCTTTGGATCACGGACTTCGTACTGAACGGCCAGAGGAAAACAGCAGGTGCCTTATGCCGGAATGGCCGGCTCTTCATATTTCCGCGCCGCTGGCGCTAGCGGTGGTGGCAACTTTGGGCTATTTGGTGGGACGATGGCGGAAGCGCGGCGATGACCCCGCCTTGCGGTCCCGGCGAGAGCTTCGGCGTGCCCGTTCGGTGGCCCGCGAAATGGAGCGGATCGCCCGCATGATCCGAAAGAGCCTGGCGCGGCATCATGCCAGCCTGGCGCGGTTCAAACACCGGGTGGATCAACTGGCCGCCGAACAACAGGACGCTGCCTGGCGCGAGCTGTGCCGCGAGGCCAACGAGGTGCTCACGCCCACCTTGCGCCTGGCCAGCCAGATTGACGCCGCCTGCGACCAGATTCGCGACCAGAGCATGGCCCTGGCCGGTGTCAGCGAAGGCCGCATCGACCCCGTAACGGGTTTGGCCAACCGCCGCGGGTTGGAAGAGACGCTAGCGGCCCAGTTCGCCCTGGCCGAACGCTACGAAGACTGCTTCTCGGTTTTGCTGATCGAGCTCCAGCCGCTGGAATCCCCCGCAGAGCCGCGACACCGGAAACGGCACGATCGGCTGTTGCGGCGTGCCGCGGCCGTGCTGGACGAATCGGTGCGGGAAACCGACCTGGCAGGCCGATTCAGCGAAGAGGAATTCGCCTTCCTCATCCTGTTGCCCCGCACGCCATTGGAAGGGGCGTGGGTGACCGGCGGGCGGATTTGCAGCCGGCTGCGCCAGGAGTGCGGGTGCGCGGCGGCCGTGGGCATTGCGGCGGCCGTGGATGGCGACACGCCGGCTTCGCTCCTCGGCCGGGCCGAGGCCGCTTTGGCCAAATCCCGCGCAACCGGGGGCGACCAGATGTTTGTCCACACCGGCCAGGGGATCGAAACCGTTTCGGCTGTGGACGCCGTGTACGAGGGATAGGCGCGCTAGGCCTGCCTCAACCCGGCGGCTCGCGGCGAAACTGCCCGGGCCGGTGGTAGCCGGACAGGTACGTCCATACAATTAGGGGCCCAGTGCAAGGTAGCCGGGCCGCGCAGACCGGCGGCCCAACGGCGCGTCGCGGCGGAGGGGCTTCTCTCGGCCACGCCCAATGCGAAGGAAAGGAACCCAATGCGAACGTTTCTGGTGACCGGCGGGGCGGGGTTTATCGGCTCCCACCTGGCCGAAGCCCTGGTCCAACGCGGCGATCGGGTGCGGGTGCTGGACAACCTCAGCACCGGGTTTCTGGCGAACCTTGAGGGCATTTTCGACCGCATCGAGTTCATCGAGGGCGACGTGGCCGACCCCGCCTGCGTGGCCGAAGCGGTTCGCGGCGTGGACTGCGTATTTCACCAGGCGGCCTTGGCTTCGGTGCCGCGGAGCATGGAGTACCCGCTGGAGACGAACGCGGCCTGCGTGACGGGCACGGTGGCGCTGTTGGATGCGGCACGCCGGGCCGGCGTCCGCCGGGTGGTCTATGCCGGCTCCAGCAGTGCCTATGGCGATCAGCCCGCCAGCTCCAAGCGGGAAAGCGACTTCCCTATGCCCATCTCGCCCTATGGCGCCGCCAAACTGGCCGGCGAGTTCTACTGCCGCGCATTCGCCACCAGTTTTCCCATCGAGACGGTTATCATCCGGTATTTCAACGTCTTCGGCCCCCGCCAGGACCCCGATAGCCCCTATTCGGCCGTGATCCCGCGGTTTATCACGGCCATCCTCGCTGGCCGGCAACCGGTGATCTATGGCGATGGTCTCCAGTCGCGGGACTTTACCTACGTGGCCAATGTGGTGCACGCCAACCTGTTGGCGGCCGATGCGCCGAACGTTTCCGGAATGGTGTTCAACGCCGCCAACGGCCGTAGCGTTACCCTGTTGGAACTCCTGGACGCGCTCAACCGCCTGCTGGGCACGTGCGTGCAGCCGGTGCACGAACCGCCTCGGCCCGGCGATATCCGCGAGAGCATGGCCGACATCACCCTGGCCCGCCGGCTGCTGGGCTACGAGCCTCAGGTCGATTTTCTGGAAGGCCTGCGGCGGTCGATCGATTACTATCGGAGCATCGCGGGGCGGCGCCGGTCGGGCCAGCACGCCCGGCCGTGATTGACGCCATCCCCGGTGCCCGATAGAGTTTTCCAGAGCGGTCCAAGCCCGTGAGGTGCAAGGTTGGCAAGACGAACAAAGGGGACCGGTAATCGCAGCCCCGGCACAGAGGGCAACTCGGGTTCCGCCCGCCCCGGGCCGTTCGGCGGCCTGGCCCTTTCGCCGGTTACGCTCTCCGCCCTGGAGCGTGCGGGCTACCTGGAGCCCACGCCGGTGCAGGCCGGCGTCATTCCCCGTGCCCTGGCCGGGGCGGATGTCATGGGCCAGGCGCAGACCGGCACGGGCAAGACCGCGGCGTTTGTGATTCCGATTCTCGAGCGCCTCGATCCGCCCCATTCCAAGGCCGGGCCGCGGGCCGTGGTTCTGGTCCCCACCCGCGAGTTGGCCGTCCAGGTCCGCGACGAGTTCCTCAAGCTGGCCCAGGGCCGGCGCACGCAGATCGTGGCGGTCTACGGCGGCAAGCCCATCCGCAGGCAGATCGAGCAGCTTCGCGCAGGGGCCGATGTGGTGGTCGGTACGCCCGGCCGCGTGTTGGACCTCATGGATCGGGCGGCCTTGCAACTGGCCCTGGTGCGCACGGTGGTCCTGGACGAGGCCGATCGGATGCTGGACATCGGCTTTCGCCCCGATATCGAGAAGATCTTGCGGCGCTGCCCTTCGCAGCGGCAGACGCTGTTGTTCAGCGCCACCATTCCGCCGCCGGTCCGGCGCCTGGCCGAGCGCTACATGCGCACCCCGGAGGTCCTCGATTTCTCGCCCAAAGAGCTGGCCGTCGAGACCATCGACCAGTACTACTTCACCATCGACGCGGCCGACAAGTTCGAGCTCTTGGTGGCCCTGTTGCGCCGCGAGCAGCCGCAGCAGGCCATCGTCTTTTGCCGCACCAAGCGGGGGACGGAAAAGGTTTTCGAGCGGGTGCGGCGGCGGTTTGAGGCCGTCGGGGCCATCCATGGGGACCTGCCCCAGCGGGTCCGCGACCGGGTGATGGCCCAGTTCCGCCAGGGCACCATCCGGGTCCTGGTGGCTACCGACGTCGTGGGCCGGGGCATCGATGTGACCAGTATCTCGCACATCATCAATTACGACATCCCCGAGTTCTGCGACGACTACGTGCACCGCGTGGGCCGCACCGGCCGCATGGGGCGCGAGGGGGTGGCCTATACGTTCGTCACCCCCGAGGAAGGGCCCGAGCTGACACGGATCGAAATGCGGATCAATCGGCTGCTTCAAAGGCGCGAGGTCCGCGAGCTGTTGCCCGACTATGTGCCGCGGCCTCGATTGCGGGCGCTATCGGCTGCGCAGGGCGTGGGAACCAAAGGGGTGGGCACGCCGGGCATGGTGCCCGGCGGCATGATGGCCGTCCCGGCCGCGGCGGTTCCTTCCGCCACCTCGCCGCCCTCCGGCGGGCCGGCAACCCCAGGGCCGCCGGTGCGCAAGCCGGTCTTCGGCCGGCCGGTGCGGCGCATTCGCCGGGCCTTGTAAACCACGTGGCCCGGGCCGGGGAATGGTCAGCTAACCGGAATCGCGGGGCAATGCACCAGGAGCCTTTGGGAAGGGCCAGCGGCGGCCAGGAGCGGCGCATGGGCCGGCCAGGTTTTCTCGGGCGAGTGCTCGCTGCGCTTCGGCGATGGTGGTCCGCGCGGCGCCGACGGCCTTTGGGCTGGCAGGGCGAACGCCACGCCGAACGGCATCTTCGCCGCCTGGGTTGGCAGGTCCTTGCCCGCAATGCCCGCGACGACCTGGGCGAGATCGATCTGGTGGCCCTGGACGGCCGGACCGTCGTGTTCGTCGAGGTCAAGACGCGCCAGGCCGGCCAGGCAGGCGACGCGGCCGAAGCCGTCGATGCCGCCAAGCAGCGCCGCCTGACCCGCCTGGCCCTGGCCTGGCTCAAACGCCGCGGATTGTTGGAGTACCCCGCCAGGTTCGACGTAGTGGCCGTAACCTGGCCGCCGGGCGGCGGCCGGCCAGCCGTCGAGCATTACCGCGATGCCTTCGAGGCCACCGGCCTATCGGGCATGTATTCGTGATGGCGCCGCCCGTAGCCGCCCGGGCGGGTAGCGGGGCCGGCCCGGCCTTGCTGCCGGCTTGCACGCATTCTTTGGCGGCCGGCCTGCTTGGCGCCGGTTGCACACCCGGCGCATAATCGCCTGCGCAGGTTCGGGGAGCGAACGCGCGTTTTCTACGGGCCGGGGGGATGAGCCCGGCGGCTCGCTGGAATACCGCGCTTCCGCGGGGTTTCGATGCGTCCGGCGCATGTTTTTTGCGCACGCGAAGATGGCCCCTGGGCCGCCTGGCCCTGGAGGGCCCCAATCAGAAGACCGCATTTGAACCGGAGCGATTGCCATGCAGCCTCGCGCTATTTGGATTGCCCTGGGTCTTGTGGCATGGGTCCTGGCGGTGGCCGGCCGCGGCGCCGAATGGTTCGTCGCCCCCGACGGGACAGCGCAAGGGGCCGGGGCGGCCGACTCGCCCTGGGACTTGGCCTCCGCGCTGGCCGGCAAACACAAGATCGCCCCCGGCGATACCGTCTGGCTGGCGGGGGGCACGTATAAGCATCCCAATCGGCAGTTGGGCAGTGCCGGGTTCGAGGTGCGGCTGGCCGGCAGCGAAGGCCGGCCCATCCACGTCCGGGCGCGGCCCGGCCAGCGCGTTACCCTCGATGGCGGCCTCAGCGTCCAGCCCCCCTCGGACTGGCTCTGGATCTGGGACCTTGAAATCCTGGTCTCCGAAAACTTTTCCATGCCCCGCACCGTGCGCGAGCCAGGTTCCCATCCCAAGGATTACGGCCGGCCCTGGGGCGGCTTGAACGTCCACGCCGGGCGCGGCTGCAAGTACATCAACCTGGTCATCCACGATAATGCCCAGGGGGTGAGCTTCTGGAGCGGCGCCACCGATAGCGAACTCTATGGGGCCATCATCTACGACAACGGCTGGAAAGCCCCGGATCGGGGGCACGGCCACGCCATCTACACCCAGAACCAGAAGGGCATCAAGACGATTGCCGACTGCATCATGACCGGCGGCTACAGCTATACCATGCATGCCTATGGGTCGTCGCGGGCCTACGTGGACCATTACCTCATCGAGGGGAATGTGGCGTACGACGCCGGGCCCTTCCTGGTGGGCGGCGGCAGGCCCAGCCGCGGCATCCGCGTGCTGGAAAACGATCTCTATCGCGTACCCATGCAACTGGGCTACACTGCCCCGGAGAACGAGGATTGCGAGGTCCGGGGCAACGTGATCGTCGATGCCGGATTATCGATCGTCAAGTTCCGCCGGGTGGTGCAGGAGGGCAACCTGGTGCTGGGTCCTCGTGATCCCCGGCCCAACGAGCCGGCCCGCGTGATCGTTCGCCCCAATCGCTACGAGCCGGGCCGGGCTAACGTCATCGCGTTCAATTGGGCCCGGAAACCCGCCGTCGAGTTCTCGCCGGACAAAGTGCTCCAGCCAGGGGACCGCTACCGACTACTGGATCCGCGCGACTTCTTCGGCAAGCCGGTGGTGGCCGGGCAATTCGATGGCACCCCCATTCGCCTGCCGGTGGCCGGCGAGTTCGCCGTGTTCGTCTTGCGCCGCCAACCGTGACCCGGGGCCGGAAATCCTGTGCCTTGCGGGCCGGGAAGGCCCGTTGCGTCAGCGGGCCTGCTCCTTGTTGCAGCGGGTGGCCCTGACTATACTCGGCGATGTTCGTTTTTGGCCCTGGGCCCCATCGCGCCGTTGGCCCCGGAGAGACTCTGCATGAGC
Source organism: Planctomycetaceae bacterium (assembly GCA_037442445.1). Classification (GTDB taxonomy): domain Bacteria; phylum Planctomycetota; class Planctomycetia; order Pirellulales; family Thermoguttaceae; genus JANLFZ01. Next base: position 10,627 of record JBBIQF010000103.1, on the reverse strand, counting down.
CCCTTGGACTGGACGATCGTTGTCGTGTACCTGGCCGGCTGCACCGCGGCCGGGTTGTGGATGCGGCGATACGTCCGCAATGTGGACGACTTCGCCATTGCCGCCCGCGAAATGGAGGTCAATTTGGGGGTGGCTTCGCTGGCCGCCACCGAGGTGGGCATCGTCACCGTGATGTACACCGCCGAGATGGGTTTCAAGCACGGCCTGGCCGGGGCCACCACCGGGGTGCTCACCGCCCTGGCCATGCTGCTGGTGGGACTGACCGGCTTCGTGATCGTCCCCCTGCGCAACGCCCGGGTAATGACCATTCCCGAGCTGTTCGAAAAACGGTTCGGCAAGCGGGTACGATGGCTAGCCGGCCTGGTGGTCATCCTGGGCGGAGTGCTCAATATGGGGGTCTTTCTGCGGGCTGGCGGCGATTTCCTCATGCACGTGACCGGTATGGACCCCACGGCCAGTTTCACCATCCCCGGCACCGGCTGGCAGATCGGATACCTGCAACTGGTGATGACCGCCCTTTTGGCCATCGTACTGGCCTATACCGTGCTGGGCGGCATGTTGTCGGTGCTGATTACCGATTACCTGCAATTCCTGGTGATGGGCGCGGGGATCGTGGTCACCTCGGTGCTGGTGCTCCGCAGCGTGGGATGGACCGAGTTGCCCGCCCGCCTGTGGGACCGGCATCAACGAGCGGTCCTTTACGGCCCGCCGGCGCCGGCCAAGGTCCAGGAGGTCGGCCGCCAGTACGAAGCCATCCGCAAGGGCCACGGGGCCCAGCAAGCGCGGCAGCAATGGGCCGCGGTGGTTCAGCCGCTGGCCGAGCAAGGCACCCTGGTGGGCACCGCGCCGCCCCGGCCGGGCCGCCTTGCCGAAGAGCCGAAAGTGTTTCGCCTGTCGCATCCTTTCGATCCCACACGCAACGAAGGCATGGGATGGGGATACGTCATCTGGCAGGCCATCACCGCCCTGGCCGTGGTCACCACCTGGCAAACCACCATTGCCCGGGTGCTGGCCGCCCGCGATGCCCAAACGGCCAAGCGCGTGTACCGCGGCACATGGTTCTACTTCGTGGGCCGGTGGTGCCTGCCGGGATTGTGGGGCGTCGGAGCGCTGTTGTATTTCGCCGCGCAGGGCGGCTTGGAGCCGGGCATCAGCAGCAACACCGCCATGCCCCGGTACCTCAACACCGTGCTTAGCGGAACCTATGGGTTCATGGGGCTGGTGATCGCCGCCATGCTGGCCGCCGAAATGTCCACCGACAGCGGCTACCTGCTCACCTGGGCCACCGTGATCTACAACGATCTGATCTGCCCCTGCTTGCGCAAGCCCCTGCCGGAACGCGCCCGCCTTCTGGTCATCCGCCTGGTGGTGCTGGCCATCGGCCTGTTCCTGGTATTCTGGGGGCTGTGGTACGAGCCGCCCGGCAGCATCTGGGACTACCTGGCCATCACCGGCAACATCTACCTGGCCAGCCTCTTCGCCATGCTGGTCGGTGCGCTCTATTGGCGCAAGGCGAATAGCTGGGGGGCGGTGGCGGCCATCCTGCTCGGCGCAATCGGGCCCATCACCTTCTTGATGGTCAACTTCTTCCACCCGGAGGGCACGCCCGGCCACATCCCGGCCGAGGTCAGCGGACTCAGTGCCTTCGCCCTGGCGTTTTTCGGCATGTTCGCCGGCTCGGTGCTAGGCAATGCCTTGGGTACCGGCCGAGGCGCCCAACCCCCCAGAACTCCACCTGAGGAGACGCAGCCGTGATACCCGACCCCTTCGCCTGGTTCTGGATGCTGATGATCCTGGCGTCGATCCTGTGGTACACCGTGCTCTTGGGCTGGCTCGGGGTGCGCGGGGGACGCGAGATCGTGCGCATGACCCGGTTGCTCGGCGCCCGGCCACGCGAGGATGCCGCCTCGCCGCCTCCGCCTTCCGCACCCTGAAACGCCAGCAACAACGAACCGGCGGTGCACGCACCCGCGGTACCACCTGCACGGCCGTCACGGATGCATGGTTTTGTCGTGCGGGTCCAGATCGGAGGGCGGGTGGACATGCTCGGCCGCTTCCGGCGTGCGAAGGATGCGGACGGCGCACCACGCCAATAGCCCGGTCACCAGTCCGATCGATGCCAGCATGACCACCCAGCCGCCCAAGGTCATGGCACGTCCTCCGGCAGGGCCGGTTGGGGTTCCAGCCGGCGGCGGCGCATCGCCAGCCACACACCCGCGAGCAGCAGGGCTGCCAACCCGGCGAGCAAGGCCACGCTCAGGCGCACTTCGGGCACCCGCAGCACCGCCAGAAAGGCATTCTGCTGGCTCGACGCCGTGAGATTCTGGTAGAACCACATGGCGAACACCCCAAGCAGATAGGCGGGCGAAACGTATTTGATCACGAAGCCTACCGCGCGCGGGATGCGGATTTCGGCACCGCGGTCCAGCTCCCGCAGCCCGCGGTCGGCACCCAACACCCAGCCGAACAGGATCGCCTGCACCGTGGCCAGCACATAGATGGCGAACGTGCCCCCCCAGAAGTCCAGGGTATCAAGGGCCAATTGGCCGGCCGAAAACCACAAGACGAACACCAGCCCCGCGGTCGTGACCGCCGCGGTCAGGGCTACCGCCGGCCCGCGGCGAAGCCCCAAACCTTCTTCCGCAAAGGCCACGCACGGCTGGAGCATGGCCACCGAGCTGGTTATCGCCGCCAGAAACAAGAGCAAGAAGAAAAGCGTACCCACCCACTGCCCCAAGGGCATGGCCTGGAACACCATGGGCAAGGTCTTGAAGCCCAGGTCGAACGACGAGGTCTGCGCCGAGGCCAGCACCGCGTCACGCCCCAGAAACACGAACGCCGCGGGGATGGTGATCATGCCCCCCAAAGCCACCTCGCAGAACTCGTTGCCCGCACAACTCGTCAGCCCCGACAGCGCGATGTCGTCGTCCGGTTTCAAATAGCTGGCATACGTAATGATGATGCCGAACCCGATGGCCACGCTGAAGAAAATCTGCCCTGCGGCGTCCATCCACATCTGCGCGTTGGCCAGCGATTCCAGAAACCCCTTCTCCGCGGTCCGCGGGTTCCAGGTGAAGCCCAAGCCGGCCAGCACGTTGCGGTCGGGATACTGGGGGTCGGGCGTGCCCAAGGTGAGTACACGCACCAGCACCACCACGGCACAGAGTACCAGGGCGGGCATGGCGAAGCGGCAAAACCACTCGATGCCCCGCGACAGCACGCGATACACCAGCACCAGGTTGGCCACCGCACAAAAGGCCACGAACCCCAGGGTGCCCAGCCCCTCGGCGCCGAACAGGCTACCGTGCTCCCCCGCGCCCACGACGCGGTCGAAGAAGTCCAGGTAAGGCCCCTTTTGCCCGCCCAAATCCAGATGCCCCCACGCCATGTGCCAGGCATACACCAGGCACCATGCCTCCAAGAACACGTAGTACATGTACACGCTGGCAGGCACGAAGACCACGAGCGCCCCCACATACGGGGCACCGCGCCACGGCCAGATGGCCCGAAAAATCCCCGGCCCGGAGTTCAGCCCGCGCGAACCCCCGTAGCGTCCCAACGCCCATTCCGCCCAGGCCAGGGGAATGCCAAGCAGAAACAGGGCCACGAAATACGGGATCATGAACGTGCCGCCTTCGTAGCGGGCGGCTAGCCCCGGGAACCGCAAGAAGTTGCCCAGCCCCACCGCCCCCCCGGTCACCGCCAGGATGACGCCGACCCGCGTGCTCCAGGATTGGCGCGCAACTGGCTGCTGCGAAGACATCGGGCTCTCGGGGACCTTTGGCCGATCGAAACGGCCGGGGCATATCAGCCGCAACTTGCCCCGGCCACCCACCGGGCCGACACCCTTGCCGGTCACTGGTGCGGGCGATTCCTTCCTTTTCCCAACCCCTGGCCCCACAAAGAATTACGCACACTCCACGGCCGGCATACCGGTGCAAGAACACAGCATTTCGCTATGTTTGGCGGCATTATAGGTGCCATGCATACGGCCGGTCAATGCCCGGGTTGTGCGGCCGGCTTCGTCCCTCTCGGACCCCAAGCCCAAAGGTGCCACGCAGCCCAGAAGCCGCCGGACACTCCGCCTCGAACCGTCATACGGGTCGCGAAAGAACTCGGGCGTGGGAAGCACGACGGGGTTGCCGGTAAAGACGCTGCTCTCGAACTCCTCGCTCAACCCGTGCAAACGCTCTTCGATCCACTCCTTGGCCGCTGCGTCCACCGGGCACGTGGGACGAAGCCAGCCGAACATGGCTCCCCCAAGCGAGAAAAACGCCTACAAGGGCTCTGCAAGTCACCGCGCCCACCAAAGCAAGGTTTGAAGGCCAAGCTCGTATTGGGGGGTGCCCTTTCTTGGCCACGTCCAAGAATGTGAACGAATCATCGACAGCCAACCGTGCCTGCTTCAAAATATGCGCCAATAGGGAGCGTTTAACCGGACGATGCGCTGGCACCGTTATTTTGCGGGCCTTGCTCCCTAAACGCTTGGCTAATCGAATTTGACCACCCCCCTTGCCGTACCACGGTCCAGCCAATCCGCCGCAACGCGGGGTGGTCTTGACGGCGGGGTGTGGCGTGGCCAACAATCGGCGGTGCGAGTTGGTTTCCTGGGCCCCAAAAGGATACGCCCTATGCATTGCCTTCGCGGGATTGCGCTGCTTGGGTTGGTTTTAGGAAGCATGGCTGGTGCCCGGACGGCCCACGCGGCCCAGGCCAAGCCGGTTGTGACAGGGCTTTGGCCTTCGGCGGGGCCGCTGGCCGGCGTGGAGGAAATCGTGTTCGCCGTGCGTTTGCCGTACGACGACCCGCACTGGTACGCCAACATCGGGTACTACTGCGACGACGAGAACCACAAGGCGTATGCGGGCAACGGGCAGCCCGACGTGGGGAAGCTCTTGGTGTGGAACCGGCGGACGGGCAAGCTGCGGACGTTGGTGGATGATCGGGGCGGTTCGGTCCGCGATCCGCAGGTGCATTACGACGGGCAGAAGATACTGTTTTCGTACCGGCGGTCGGGAACCGACCAGTACCACCTGACGAGATCGGGGTGGACGGCAGCGGGCTGCGGCAGCTTACATCCGGGCCGTTCGACGACTACGAGCCGGCCTACCTGCCGGACGGGGGCATCGTGTTCGTCTCGACCCGCTGCCGGGCCTGGGTCAACTGCTGGATGACGCAGGTGGGGGTGCTGCACCGGTGCGATGCCGACGGGGGGAACATCCGCCGCATCTCGTACAACGGCGAGCACGACAACACGCCGTGGGTGCTGCCCGATGGCCGCATTCTATACACCCGCTGGGAATATGTGGACCGCAGCCAGGTGGAGTTCCACCACTTGTGGACGATGAACCCGGACGGGACGGGGCAGGCCATTTTTTACGGGAACATGCGTCCTGGGGTGGTGATGATCGATGCCAAGCCGATACCGGGCAGCCGCGAGGTGCTGGCCAATTTCTCGCCGGGGCACGGGGTGAACGAGCATCAGGGGATAGCGACGATCGTGACGCCCGCGGCGGGGCCCGACGAGCCGGCGTCGGCCCGGGCGTTGCATCGGGGGGCGCTGGTGAAGGACCCGTATCCGTTGTCGGGCGACCGGCTGCTGGCCGCCCGGGGCAAAGAGATCATCGTGATGGATACGGCGGGGCGAGCGGAAACGCTGTGGCGGTGGGATGGCGAGGGGGCGGTGCACGAGCCGCGGCCGATTGCCGGCCGGCCCCGCGAGCCCGTCATCCCCCCGCGGGTCGATTGGAACAAGGCTACCGGCCGGTACATCCTGGCCGACGTGTACCAGAGCCGCAACCTGCAAGGGGTGCGGCGGGGCGAGATCAAGAAGCTGCTGGTGCTGGAGATTCTTCCCAAGCCGGTGAACTTCAGCGGCGGGCCGGACCTGGTGTCGTGGCTGGGCACCTTCACGCTGGAGCGGGTGCTGGGGGCGGTGCCGGTGGAGGAGGACGGGTCGGCGAACTTCGAGGTGCCGGCGTGCCGGCCGGTGTTCTTCGTGGCGTTGGACGAGCACGATTTGTCGGTCAAGCGGATGCACAGTTTCACCACGGTGATGCCCGGGGAGACGCTCTCGTGTGTGGGGTGCCACGAGGAGCGGACCCGCACGCCGCTGGTGGGCAAGGCCAGCGACCTTATGGCGCTCCGCCGGCCGCCCAGCCGCATCCAGCCCTTCGAGGGCTTTCCGGACGTGCTGGATTTCAACCGCGACATCCAGCCGGTGCTGGACCGGCGGTGCGTGGAGTGCCACCGGCCCGAGCGGCGCGAAGGCGGGGTGCTGTTGACCGGCGACCTCGGGCCGGAATGGTCGCACGCCTATTTCAGCCTCTTGGCCTTCCTCCAGGTGGCCGACGGGCGCAATGGCCTGGGCAATTACCCGCCGCGGACGATCGGCAGTTCGGCCAGCCCACTGCTCAAAAAGCTCCAGGGGGGCCATTACGATGTGCACGCCACGCCCCAGGAGTGGCGGACCGTATGGCTGTGGATCGAAAGCGGGGCGCCCTACGCGGGCAGCTATGCGGGATTGCGCAATGCGGAGGAGCAGCGCCGTGCGGGCCGGGCCATGGCCCGGGTGTTCCACGAAGGCCGCGAGGTGCTCCAGCGCCGCTGTGCCCAGTGCCACGTGCTGGGCAAGCCGGCGGACGAGCGTGGCCGGGCCTTGCCCTTCCAGCCCAATATCGCCAACAACCCCCGCGGCGTGAACCGGCGGATCGGCATTTACGAGCGGGTGGTGCTGGAGAACGATCCGCTGACCAAGTTCAGCGTCCATATCCTGCTGAACTTCACCCGGCCGGAAAAGTCGTCGCTGGTGCTTGGACCCCTGGCCAAGAGCGCTGGGGGGTACGAGAGTTGCGGGCCGGTGTTCCGCAGCGCCGAGGACCCGGATTACCGCCGGCTGGTGGGGCTGATTCGGCAGGGCAAGGGCGATCTGGATGTGGTTCCGCGGTACGCCACGCCGGGCTTTCGGCCTAACCGGCAGTACATCCGCGAGATGCAGCGTTTTGGCATATTGCCGGCGTCGTTCGATGCGGCGCGCGATCCGATCGACATCTTCCAGACCGACCAGGCGTATTGGCGGTCGTTCTGGTACCAGCCGCCCGGCACGCTGTCGCAGACGGCGGCACCGGGTTCGTGAGCATCCCGGGGGGCGGGAAAGCCTGGCCAAAGGGCCGGACCCCGTAACGAAAACTCCAGGGCCAGCCCCCGGCAGGGCACGCCAAGCGGGCAGGGCAGGCCCGGGTGTATTGTGATCGAGCGACACGCACAGGCAAGTTCGGTGAGTCTTGTTTTATCGGAGCCAGCGCTATGAGAGATGCGCCAAGCGATACGAGCCGGTTTTCCCGCCGCGGGTGGCTGGGGGCTGCCGTGGCCGCGGGTTCGGCAATGATGTGGGGCCGAGGCGTCGCGGCCCAGGGGGGCGAACAGCCTCGCCCCGACGTGCCGCCCGAGGACTACCGCATCCAGCGGGGCCGCATCCGCCAGTCGGTGTATAGCTGGTGTTTCGAGCCCATGCCCGAGGAGCAGTTGATCCGCGCCTGCCACCGCATGGGCATCCCGGCGATGGACGTGAGCGAGAAGCAGTTCCCGCTTTTGCGGCAACTGGGGATGCAGGTGGCCATGGTCTCCAGCCATGGGTTCGTCAAAGGGCCCACCAGCCGCGACAACCACCCCTTCTGCATCGAGAAGCTGAAAGCGGCCATCGATACGGCGGTGCGTTGGGGCTCGGCCAACGTGATCACCTTTACCGGCATGCGGGTCAAGGGAATGCCCGATGCCGAGGCCGCCCGCAATTGCGTCGAATGCTGGAAGCAAGTCATCGGCTATGCCGAGTCCAAGGGCATCAATCTGTGCCTGGAGATCCTCAATACGCGCGACGCCAGCCACCCCATGAAGGGCCATCCCGGCTATTTCGGCGACGACGTGGAGCGGTGCGTGGACTTGATCCGCAAGGTGGACTCGCCGCGCATGAAGCTGTTGTTCGACGTGTACCATGTGCAGGTGATGAACGGCGACGTGATCCGGCGCATCCGGCAGTACAAGGACATCATCGGCCACTATCATGTGGCGGGTTGCCCGGGGCGCAACGAGCCCGACGAAACCCAGGAGATCAATTATCCCGCGGTGCTCCGCGCGATTCTGGAGACGGGGTACCGGGGTTTCGTATCGCAGGAGTTCATTCCGAGCTGGCCCGACAAACTGGCCGCGTTGCGGTACGCGGTGCGGCTGTGCGACGTGTAGCGCCCCGGGGGTGTCTGGGCGCCGCGATCAGCGCAGGTGTGCCTGCCGGATCGAAGCCAGGTGCCGGAGCACCGGCTTGGGGTGCCGCCGCAAGTCGAACAGGCCGCCGTGCGCAAAGGGATGGGGTTCCCAGTCGCGGCACTGGTTCCAGAAGATGCCCTGCACCAGCGGCTTGGAAAGCAGCACCGGCAGGTAGCGGTCGACCCACGATTGCTGGCCGCCGGGCGTCCAGTTGCCCGAGGGCAACCGGCTTTTCTTTTGCGCCAAAGGGTCCGGCCCGGGGCTGCTGGGGTAGGTGAGCATGACGAAAAGCGGTACGCCCAGCAGCGACCAGTAGTCGATGCCCTGGCTGAACTCCAGGGGGTCGCGCAGGGGGGAGCCTTCCGGCAAGTATCCCACATTGATTTCCAGCCCGATGCCGGTCAGGCCCAAGCCGGCGCGGAGCAGCATATCGGCAAACTGGAGGGGCGGGAAGTCTTTGGGCTTTCGGCTGAGGTATTCCCCCCAGGGCTGGTCGAAGCTGACGAAGATAGGGGTCTTGGGATCGCGGGCGCGGGCGACCTCGATGGCCCGGGCAGTGAGCCGGATCTCCTCCTCTTCCGAGAGGGAGAGGACATCGCCGCGGTTGGCCCGGCCCACGCAATGCCAGTAATCGACCTGGCCACGGTAGCGGTCCACGGCGGCCTGGATGTATTCGGTGGCGAAGCCCAGGATGCTTTCGAAATCGCCTTCGCACACCTGGAGCCAGTCGGGGACGGCGTGCCGGTCGAAACTCACCAAGGGGCCGGCACACAGGGCCAGGCCGTGGGCCCGGCACCATTGGAGCTGGCGGTCGGTGGCGTCCCAGGCGTACTGGCCTTCGCCGGTCTCCACCTGGCGCCATGTCATGGGCACTTTGGCGGCGGTGAAGGTGAGGCGGAATTGGGTGGCGGCATAATCGTCCAGCGGCGCGTGCCCCAAGTCGGCGCCCAGCACTGTGGCCACGCGATTGCCCAAGCGGCGGCGGATGGCCAGCGCCTGCTCGGTGTAGGCTGCCACCAGCGCCTCGGCCGCGCGGAGGGCCAGGGCCAAGGCCCGCTCGGCGGCGCTTGCCGAAGCGGCCGACTCCCGCTCGCTACACGCCGCCTGGGCGAACCAGCGAATACCTTCGGCAAGCGGTTCCCGGACCGCCTGGGGCACTTCCAGGCCCGCGGCCTGCCAGTCGGCCAATTGATTACGGACCTGGGAAAGTTTGCCCCGGGCTAGTTCGAGGGGCAGATAGTATGGCTCGGGCCGCTCCCGCAGTGTCGGGGTCGATAACATCAACTGCCCGTACCCTTCCACCACCCACGGCACGTAAAGGCAGCCGGAGTCGGACCCCGAACGTTCCAGCCACAGCTCGTTCTCTTGGGGGGAGACCTCGACGTGCCAGGGGACGCGGTCCGGCCCGCACAGATAGGCTTGCTCGACCAAATCGTCTGTGATGCGATCCGGGGGGACCACAATGAATCGCATCAATCCCATCAGGCGGCGTCCCCAAGCTATCGCGACCCAAGGCCCCGTGCAAGCGCGAGTTTTCAGTCTAGCGGACCCGCAGGGGGGGAACAAGGCGAATGCCGGCGGGCCGCGGCGCGGGGTCTCGTGGCCAGGCGGGGGCTAGGAAGGCCGCGGCCGACCGATTAGAATGGGGGCAGTCCCACCCCGTACTGCCCCGGTCGCCTCCCCTGCCCTGCCACTATGGCGACGAAACCGGCCGTGCGATCGATCCCGCCTTCTGCTCGCCTGGCCGCTTTGGCCCTGGTGGTGGCGGTCTGCCTGGCCGGCGTGTTCGGGGCGAAATACCTGAGGCCGGGCAGCGACTCGGTCCCCTTGTTGCTGTGCCGGGCCCAGCGCGGGCCTTTCGTGCATCAGGTTACGGTGAAGGGGGAACTCGAGAGTTCGGCCAACGTGGATGTGGCCTGCGAGGTTCGCAGCCGCAGCTCGGCATGGATCCGGATTCTGGAGGTGGTGCCCGAGGGGACGCGGGTCGAGCCGGGCGATTTTCTGGTCCGCTTGGATTCCTCGCTGTTGGAGCAAGAGCGCAACCGGCAGCAGGCGGTGTGCGAAGACATCGCGGCGCTGGTGGCCCAGGTCCGCAGCCGGCTCCGCACCGCCGAGTACAACCGCAACCATTATCTGCAATCCGAATACGCCCTGGCGCACCGCGATGCCGAGATGGCGGTTTTCACGGCCGAGGAGCAGGTCCGCCAGGCCCGGCAATCGCTGGAAGCCAGCCGCAAGCTGCTGGCCATGGGCTTCATCACGCCCAAGCAGTTTCAGGCCGACGAGTTCAGCCTCCAGCGGGCCGAAACCGAACTGCGCGTCGCCAAACGCAAGCGGTTCGTGCTGGAGAACTTCACCCGGCCTCGCC
>JBBIQF010000102.1:1253-19197 GCA_037442445.1 Planctomycetaceae bacterium | reverse complement strand
GGCCGCCCCCCCCGCCGCCGCCCCCCCCGGCCCCTCGCCGGCCCCGCCGCCCCCGCCCGCCAGATAATTACCGGCCGGGGCAGCCGAACCGACTGGCTTGGGTCCTCGACCACCAGCACCCCCTGGGCGAACACCAGCGCCGGGACCAGCAACATGCCCAGCGCGACCAGCCATCCCACCCAAAGCGCAAACCGTTTCATGGTTTAGGACTCCCTCTTGCGGATTGCCAACCGGTATGTCGAAAGCAACTTGAAGGTCATGTGCACGCCGTGCGGCACGTTCACAGGCCAAAAGAATAACGGCCGGTGCGGGGGTCTGTTACGCCCCACGGCCAGACATGCATCCTCTCTGCCGGTCGGGGCCAGTCCGGCAAGGGCCTGCCACGGGCTGGAAGGGGCCCGCGGTGCCTGCCACCCCGGAATCCCCGCTGGCCTACGCTATTGCCAGGACGAATCGTCGCCTGGCCAGCGCCCCTGTCGGGCCATTGCCAGGCCAGTGCCATCGTCCGGGCGATACCATGCAGCCGATGTCCTCATTCCAAGCGGCCGGCAGGCACGCTGGCGGCGATGCGAAAGCCCACGGTCTCCATGCGCAGGTCGGGATTGGCTTGGTACCGGAAGGCCGAGCGGGTATTGTGTTGCCAGTCATGGGCCGAGCCGCCCCGGATGACCCTCGCGCTTCCATTCTGCGGCCCGCTGGGGTCCTGGGGCGGCGATCGGCGGTAGTATTGGCCATCGTACCAGTCCTGGCACCACTCGGCTGCGTTGCCGTGCATGTCATATAGGCCCCAGGCATTGGGTTTTTTCTGGCCCACCGGATGGGTGGAGTGGCCGGAGTTATCGGCATACCAGGCGAACTGGCCTAGCAGGCTGGGGTCGTCGCCGAAGGACCATTTGGTGGCGCCGGTGGCACGGCAGGCGTATTCCCATTCGGCTTCGGTAGGCAGGCGGAAGCGGATAGGTTCCGGCCTGACCCGTTCGGTCAGCCGGTTGGCGAACTCCTGGCACTGGGTCCAACTGACGTTGGTTACCGGATAGCGGGGGCCGCGGAAGTTGCCGGGCTTGGTCCCCATCACGGCCTGCCATTGGGCCTGGGTGATCTCGTATTTTGCCAGGTAGAAGGGCTGGGTGATGCGGACCCAGTGGGCTGGCCGCTCGCTGTCGGCTCCGCCCTCGTCGCCCATGAGGAAACTACCCGGCTGGATGAGGATTAGTTCGATCGCCACGTCTCCATCCAAGTGCACCGTAAGCGATGTGCCGGTGCGCTCGATGCGGGCGGGTGGCGGACCGGGGCGCTCGGCAGGAGCCGGCGCGGCCGGGGGCGGCGGGTTGAACTGCGCGGGGGCCGGCGGCGGCAGCGGGCCGGGTTGCAGGTTTTTTCCCGCCGGTTCAAATTGCTGTTGGGATTCAAGAGACCGGAGCAGTTTGCGCGAGAGGTACCATTCGGGGAAATGGTACCACGCAATGATCGCCAGCCAGGCGACCAGCACAGCGACCACGGCCGGGATGCTTTCGATGGCCTGGTAGAGTTGGCGTGCCCAGTGCCATGCGGTTTTCAGGGCTGCGGCGAGGTAGGCCAACGCGACGCGCGCGCCTTGCACCAGCGGTGCGATCCACGGGTGGCGGGCCCACTTGGGCGCCGGCGCTAGGGGCTTGGGCACCGGCGGGGGGCGGCCAACAGGGGGAAGCCGCGTGGGCAGGGGGCGCCGCCGGGGATGCACGGCCCGGCCCAGCAGGCCCCGGGCCGGAAACGGGTCGTAGCCCCCCAGGCGCTGCGCCCGCTCGCACCACGGGCACGAGGCAAGGTGATTGCCGTACCAGTGTTGGGCATTGCGCGTGCAGCGGGTGAAGCACGCCTCGACCTCGTCAAGGGCCGAGCGCCAGCAGGTGGCGTCGGGCCGGGCGGCCGGCTGCCGGTGGCCGTCCTCGAAACACCGCACAAACAGGGCCCGCACCGTCGGATGCAAAAGCTCCCACGGCGGCGCGAAGGGCATGGGGGCGTAAGGGAGCTTGGACGCGCTGCTATAGGGAAAATGGCCTGCCCGAATCCGCTCCTCGTAGGGCGGAGGGTCGCCGCCCCCCAAGAACACCCCGGCAAACGGATGCGTCCCTTCCATCAGCAGTTGGAAGATGAGGATGGCCAGGCTGAACAGGTCGTGTTCCGGCCGGCGGTCCACTTCCGAGAATCGGCAGCCGTACAGTTCGGGCGGGGTGAACTCGGGCTTGCCCACCGGGCAGCGGAGCACCTCGCCGGAACGTGGGTCGCGGACCTGAAACGAATCGCAATCCACCAGCGTCACCAGCGCCCGGGGCGATACGAGAATGTTCGACTGGTTCAGGTCGCCGATCACGTATCCCCGGGCGTGGAGGGCGGCCACGGCGGCGGCCAGGTTGCGCGCCGTGCGGTGTAGGTAGCGGTAATCGAACTGGGGGCAATGGGCGTGCCGGCTCTTGGGGTTGTAATACTCGAACACCGGCCGCACGTCGGTCACCCGCGGCATGAGGAAGCCGACCACGCGCGGCCGGGGGTCCGTGGTTTCCAGGATGTCCACCGGCCAGGCGATCGATACGCCCCCTTGCGCCCGCATGGGGTCGGCCGGCGGATTGGCCAGCATGATCGGCAGCTTGCGGACCCGCTGGGGATTGGGGTTCTTGTAGATTTTGGCCAAGAGGTTGCGGTCGTGGGGGACGGGATAGATGCGGGCCTCGCCCCCTTCGGCCAGGAGGGTCTTCTCCTGGAGCGTGATCGATCGGCCGGAGTTCTTGGCTCGCACGTGCATGGCGGGCAGGCGGCGCGTCCCGGCGTCAGTCGTCCGGGACGGCCAGCACCAGGGTTAGGTCGTCGTCGGTCCGCTGCCGCACGCCGGCGGAACCGAGGAATCGGGTGAGTTCTGCGGTGGCTTCGGTGGGGTCGCGCGTTTGGGCAAGGAAGCGGAACAAGGGGTGGAAGAACGGCCCGTGCGGCACGCCCGCCGGCATCCGCAGCGCCAACATCTGTAATCCGTCGGACAGGGCCGCCAGCCCGGCTGCCCGGCCCTCCCACAATTGGAGCTGAAGCCGGCCAGGCCAGTCGGGCGACACCAGAAAGACGGTTTCGTTGAGATATTCGCCGTGCGCGGGGAGGGTCAGTGCCCGCAGTTCTCCCGCCGGGGTGGCGACCACCACGGCACCGTCGCCCACTTGGGCCGCGCCCACCTGAGCGCTACTGGCCAGCACCACGATCAGCGTGGTGGCCAGGTCGCGCAGCGCCAGGGCACGCCGCTGGGCCTCGGCCTCCAGGGCAACGCGGGCCGCGTGGAAGGCCTGGGTGAGCATGTCAGGCCAACCGGCCGGCTGTGGGCCCCTCGGCCCGAGCCCCTCGCCACTGCCGCCCGGCTGGGCCGAGGTGGCATCCCCGACAGGCGCCGCTGGCGGCATCTCCTCGGCCGACGGGCAAACTCCCCGGAACGTGCCCTGGTTCCGCACCGCCTCCATCGCCGCCCGAACGCCCACTTCGGCACCGAGTTGCCCCCACGCGGCCGAGCCCGCGCCATCGGCCACCGCCACCAATAGTGTGCCGTCGGGCAGGACCTCCCAGCTTGCAAAATCCTGGCAGGGCTGTCCTGTCTTGGCGTGTCCCGTGCCTCGCACCGAGGCCCCCGCCACTCGCCACCGCCCCGCGGCCATCATACCGTTCCCCAGCCCGGTGGCGGCAGGGCGACCTGCTGGTCATCGACGGCCGAGCGCGACACCGCCTGCGTGCTCCGCGAAAGCCAGACGAACATCTCCACGAAATTCAGCCCGATGAGCTTTACCGGAGTCCGCACCGCGATCTGCCCCAGGCGCTCCATGTTGGCCCCCTCGACCCCCACGGCGAAAAACGCCACACGCTTGTTGGCCTCGTCCTGGCGGATGCGTTCGGCCGCCCGGGCCACCACGTCGTCCGGCTCGCCCTGCGGTTCGCCATCGGTGATCATGAACACCCACGGGCGGTAATAGGCGATGCCCGAGGCCCGGTACTGGGCCTTGCGGGCCTCGACCATGTCGAGCGCCTTGTGGATGGCGCTGCCCATGTGGGTCATCCCTTGGGCGGTCAGGGTGGGCGGCTGGAAATGGTCGGCCGTTACGAAATCCTGGACCAACCGCACGTCGGTATCGAACGTTACAATCGCCACCTCGACACGCCGCGAGGCCAAGGGGTCTTTGACCAGATCGTCTTGAAAGGCCCGCAATCCCTCGTTTAGCGCCGCGATGGGCGCCCCCTGCATCGAGCCCGAGGTGTCCAGAAGCAACACGCACGGGCAGCGGGGCTCGGGGTTTTCGGCAAACTCGACCGCCTCTTCCAAGCGCCCGGGTTGGCTCATGGCTCTGCCTCCAGAAGGGATTGCTGTCGAGAAGGGGATGCCAACACCTGCGGGCCATTATAGCCCGCGCTACGGAACGTGCACAATATGCACAGCCGGGCCTGGAGGGACGCGCTCTGTCGCGTCCGCCGTGTCCGGCGGGTTTACGATGCCGTCCTCGGCCACGACGGAGCGTGGCCCTCCATGCGCGTGCCTGGAGGAACGCGCTCTGTCGCAACCGGAAGAGCCTATAGGCGCTCGCCCAACACCTCGCGGTAGAACTGCCGCAGGGCCTCGGCCGGGTACAGGCAAAAGGCATATTCGCGCGAGCCCAAGATGGCCTCGGCCCGCAGGGCCTCGACCAGTTCGGCCCGCCGGGCCTCCAGCGCCCGGCGCTTCGGCTCCAGCCATACTTGCAACGCCGCGTTGATCCGCCGGATTTCGCGAAACCGGGTGCGGGCGTTGTCGGGCGCCGGAGGGGTTTCGATCCAGCGGCGTTTGGCGGCCACCAAAGCCTCAGCCGCGGGCCGGTCGGCAATCGCCTCCCACTCCAGGGCCGTCTCCGGATGCCAGGTCAGGTCCCGCAGGCGGCGCTCGACCTGCCGCACATCGTCGGCCCTCACCTGCCGCCGAACGATGGGAAGCTGGAGCGTGGCCGATATCACCATGATGGCCGGCGGTGCCACGCCGAAGAACCGCGCGATGATGGCATCGGTCACCTGGTCGTATTTCGCCCCGCCGATGCCGTGGATAAACAGGTCGCCGAGCACCAGCCGCGCCCACAACGTCGTAATCAAGGCCCGGCTGCGGAGTTTGATGCCTTGCCGGCCCAGGGCCAGAATCCGCTCGGCCGCCGGCTGGATGTCGCCGCCGGGGACAGGCACCACCTCTTCCCACGGGCCCCGGTCGGAAAGGGTCAGGCGGTCTTGATCCACCCGCACGAACAGCCGCCGGCGCTCTGGGCTTTGGGCCGTCCAAACCCAAAAGGGCGCCTCGATCCACGGGTCTTCGATGGCCAGATCGGGCACCGGATGGGCGGTGCTGCGAATCCGGTGGATGCGGCGGTATTCGGCCACCGCAGCGTTGTGGATGGGGGCAAAGCGGGGCAATTCGGCCAACAGATGTGCGGCAAACCACGCGAATGCCGGCAGCGAGCAGACCCGGCTCTGCGGGACTTCGAGCGTGGCCAGCCCCCACTGCGCCTCCCACTGGTGGCGCGACTCGGCCAGACATTGCCCCAAGTTGTCGGTGTCGCGGAGCCGGCCTTCCACCAGCGCCCACAGGGCACACACCATGGGGGCGCGGACCAGCGGGGCCAGGGCCTGTGCCGCCCGCCGGCTGAAGGTGCGGAAGACCCCCCGATCCAACACACGCCGCTCTTCGTAAGGAATGATCGGGCCGGGGGCATCCAGTGGCACCGGCACCACGGCGGGGCGATCGACGCTGCCGGTGGGCACCAGTACCGCAGGCGACTTCATGGTGTCGCTATCGATCACCAAATTGATGGCCGTGGCCCCGCATCCCATCGCCACACGCCCCAGGGCGAAGTTCTTGAACCACACGCCGGGGTGGAACAGATGGGGCTGGTGGCCGGCCAGCACCAGGCGCTCGCCCGGTGTGGCCTCCGGCGGCGGCACGGGGCGGTAGCGGGCCGTCCACTGGCGGGCCTGCTCGACCAGTTCCTGGCGGGCTTGGTGGGCAAGGGCCGCCAGCGACTTGCCGTGGAAATCGTACTCGGCCGAGGCCCGCTGGTGGCGGTTGGCCTCGGCCAATGCGGGGGCTTGATCCAAAGGCGGGTCGATCAGCGCGGATCGGTCTTCCCGGGGGGCACGGTAACGCCGGTACGCCAGGGGCTGCCCGGCGCCATTCATGATCGGCCCCCTCCTGACGCCGCCATGGCCCGCTCGGCCAAGGCATTGGTCCGGCGAATGCTCCGCTGCAACACGTCGAGGTACACCGCTAGGCGGACGTCCGGCTGGTCCAGCGCGCCGCCAAACGATCGCGACTCTTCCAGATAGATCAGCGGTACTGGCAGCTCGACGATCCGCAGCCGCATCGCCGCCGCCTGCACCCACAGCTCCAGCGGCATGGCATAGCCCGTTTCCGTCAAATCGAACTTGGCCAGAATGGGCACACGGTATGCCTTGAAGCCGCAAAAGGCGTCGGTCAGCTTCAACCCCAGGCAGGTGTTCAGCTCCTGCGTGATCCGCTGGTTGATCCGGCGGCGATCCTCCGGCGGCTGGCTGTCGCCGGGAAACGAGCGCAGGTACCGGCTGCCCGAGACGATATCGGCCCGCTGCTTGATGCACTGGCGAATGAACTTGGGGATGCGTTTGGGCTCGTGCTGGCCGTCGCAATCCAGTGTGACCAGCACGTCGTACCCCCCTTCCAGCGCGAAATCGAACGCCGACATCAAGGCCGCCCCATAACCCCGATTCTCGCGATGCGTGATCACGTGGATGGCCGTCTGGTACCGCAGCAACTCCGAGGTGCCATCGGTGGAACCGTCGTCCACCACCAGCACTTCGTCGCAGTACCGCCGCACCTGGGCCAGAACCGCCTCCAAATGGCGGGCCTCGTTGTACACCGGGATCGCCGCGAGGGCCTTGAGGGTCATCGGTCGGTCCCTCCGCTTGTGGGTCGGTTGCAGTGCCAATGGACTATCGTGGCCATTATAGGGCCAAAAGCCCTAGGGAAAAGGCTGCGTACCCAACCATCGGCGTGGCAAAGGGTTATGGGATGTGCTCCCGGCCCGACACTCCCGGTACCGTGTGTGGGTCCCCTGGGGAAGGCCGCAGCAGGCCGCCGCAGTACAGGTAGCCGGCCGCGGGCCAACCTAGCCATTGGCCTCCAAACCTTGATGCCAGTTCGCCCGGCCCGTGCGTCGGCGGTGTCTCCTGCTTGCCCCCCGGCCGGCATCCTTGACACCGGCAGGCCCCCAGGCATAGCCTCGAAAATAGGAAGGGTTTGCGCGGGCTGCCCAAACGGACTTTGTCGCAAGCGTGCGGTGCAGCCCTCCCTGCGATGTGCTGTCTGGTGCGTGCCCTTTGCTTCCGATAGGAGTGCAACCATGCGTGTTCGCAATTTGATCGTGTGTCTGGCCTGCGCGGCGCTTGGGTTCTTTGGTCCCGCATGGCGGGCAGCGGCGGCCGAACAAGCCCCGGCCAGCCCCTCGGCTTCGGCCCCCGCAACCGCCCCGGCCGAGACCTCCGTCGAGGCCGAACTCCGCCGCCTCCGCACCGAACTGGACCGGCTGAAGTCCCTCGTCGATGAGCACGCCAAGACCCTCCGCACCCAAAGCCAGGACATCTCCAAAATCCTCTATCTGGTCGAAGACCAAAACAAGCAACTGGCCAAGGTGTACGAGGAATACCAGCGCCTGGCCGACCGGCTGGATGCCCAACTCAAGGAGCAGCGCGCCCGGCTGGAACAGATTGCCGAGCAGGACAACGCGGGCAACTACGTGCCGGCCATCCGGGCCAACATGGCCAAGAGCCCCGAGTTCCGCCAGGCGATGACCGCCGTCGTGCACGAAGCCATGCGGCGTGAAGGCACCCTGCGCGTGCAGAACCAGACCGGCTTGGGGGTCCATTTGCGGGTCAATAACGACAAGACGTACTACATCGCCCCCTACTCGACCCATCCCGATATCACCGTGCCTGTGGGCACCCTGACCACCGAGCTTGTGGGCTACGAGCCGCCAAAGAATTGGACCATCGGCGCCCCGCATTATTTTCAGCAGATCAACATCACCCCAAGCGCGACCCGCGTGGTCGTGGAACCCGCGGCGATCGCCCTGCCCGCCCTGTGGACGCCGGTGACCTACGTGTGGTGAGAGGCGGCACCGGCGAAGCCTGTGGGCACTTGGTCATTGGTGCTTGCTTCGACATTCGTCATTCGGCCGCAGCGCGTGCGTGCAAAGCACGCACCCTACTTGGCTTCGGCATTTGTCATTCGGCCGCAGCACGCGTGCAAAGCACGCAGGCAACGGCTGTCAGTAGGCCTGCTGGGCTTCGACACCTTTTTGCTGGCGCTGGTAGATCTGCTGAAGCTGCTGGATTTGCCGGCCCTGGATGGCCGTGTTGGTCTCCTGGAGTCCTTCGAGGAGTTGCTTTTCTAAGGCGGCCGGGGCGGGCGCAGGGGGGGCAGCGGGCGCAGGGCGTCCGGCCGCCGCTGCCCCGGCAGCGCGCTGGGGCATGGGCGGTTCGGGGACAAGGTCGGTCTGGCCCCGGAAGAACGCATAGCGCGACGGCTCGATCTGCGCGATCGCCGTGGTGGTGCCGCGGATGCCGTCGGCCACGAACACGCCGCGCAGGTCCGTGGGACCGGAGACGAACTCGGTGTTCCGGCTGCCGATGACTTTCACGTGGACATCGGGCAGGGAGCGATCGGTCGAGGTGTCTTTGATGGTAACGCGTACGCGGCCCGAGGCGGCGTCCTCCTGCACTTCGATGGCCAGGGGCGTAACCAGCACCAGACCGGTGGCATAGAGGTCGTCGGCCCGGCAGACCACCAAGTAGGCCCCTTCGTCCTTCAGGGGCAGCGCGAGCGAGGTGGTGCGGGTGCGGTAGTCGCGGCCGTCGCCCAGCTTGACGGAGGTCTCGTAGTGCGGCCGGATGCCGGCCAGATTGATCTGGGTGATGGCCCCCAGGCTGCGTTTGAGCAGGCTGTATTTCATGAGGTCGATGGCATAGACCTTCACATCGCAGGCCGGGGTGTTGCGGAACTGGAGCTGCACCTGGGCCGGCTCGCCGGGCCGCACGGTGGTTACCTCGGGCAGCTCGATCGCCCGGTGGAGGAAGTACTGGATGGCCTCTTTGGCGTCGGCAAAGCGGTCCTCGACCTGCCGGTACTGGGCGACCGCTTCGGCGGCCTGGCCCAGGCTGTGGTACACCTGGCCAAGGATGTAGATGGCCCGGTATTTGTTGGGGCTTTCGACCTTGGCCCCGGTGCGGCGGTCGACGCGGGTGGCTTCGGCCACGCGGCGGCACATTTCGAGGGCTTCTTTGGGCCGGCCCGAGGCGAAATGGCAATACCCCAAGATGTACCAGAAGCTGTCCAGAAGCTCGCTTTGCGGGTAGCGTGCGGCATAGCGCTGGGCAGCCCGGGCGGCCTCGCCGTACGCCCGGGTCTCCAAGAGGGCATTGGCTGCGGCGAAGGCGGCCTGGTCGGCCGCCGGATCCTCGGGCCAGGCGGTCAGGAACCCCTCGAGCATCGCCCACGCCCGGCGGATGAGGTCCACGCGGTTGAGTTTCTGCTGGCGGAGCTTGGGGTCCTCGGCCGCCTGCGGCGCCTTGGCGTAGACCCGCTGGGCCAACGCAAAGGTGGCGGCAGCGATGTACGGCTCGGCGGGGTATTCGCGAAGGAGCCGGCCCATGACTTCTACGCTTCGCAGGAACTCGCCCTGGGCGTCCAGGAAGCCCGCCACATGGGTCTCGCGCATGAAGCGCCCCTCGACCGTGGCCCGAAACACCAGGTAGCTCCGCTCGTACTCCCCCAGCTCGTGGTAGGCCGCCCCGATCCGGGCGATCTTCTCGAAGGGGATCTCCTCGGACGGCCACTTCTCCTTGACGATCTCGAAATAGCGCACGATCGCTGCCGGAGGGCCGAGCACCAGATGGATGTCCAAGAGCTTGAGCACCACTTCCTTGTAGATTTCGGGGCGGGGGTTCCACTTCTCCACGAGTTCGGTGAAGTAGCGCTGGGACTCTTTCCACTGGGACTTGTCGAAATGGCGTTTGCCCAGTTCGTAGAGTTCCTGGGGGGCGAGCCGATAGGGGTCGGCCGAGGGCGTCCCCGGGGCCAGCACGGCCAGTTGCTGGGGCGGGGCGATGGCGAACCGGTCCGGCCGGTAAGCGTCGCAAAGCAGGGTGGGGCCGGCGCGGTAGCGCCCCGGCAAGTAGCCGGCCAGCTCGTAGGTGATAGAGCCGCCCCCCCGGCGGTTGCCGATGTAGAAGGTGATGGCCCCCGGGCCGATCTCGAAACCGTCGAACCACCCCTGGATTGAGGATTCGACCACGGTCGTTCCCGCGGGGATGGGCTCGACCAGTACGAGGTATTCCAGTTGGTCTTCCGGCACTTCCCAGGCAGCGCCTTGGCGGATGATGGCCAGTTCCACCTGGGCGCGGCGGCCCACGGGCAGTTGGCTGAGCGGGTTGCGGAAGGGGGCAATCGGGCCTTGGAGGATGGCGAAGCCGCGGGGGATTTCGCGCCCGTCGAACTCCAGCGGGCCGGGCTGCCAGTAGCGCTGCACAATCCAGTCGTTGCTGGTGGCCTTGAGCTTGTCGGCCGGCACGAAGTAGCTCAGCAGGCATTGGTAGGCATACCGGCCACGCCCGGTCAACTGGAAGTTCACCCGCTGCCGGCCCGGCTTGAGCAAGTCAGCCGGCACATCGAGCACCGCGGTGGGCGAGGTGTCATCGAACTCGAGCACGCCGGCCTGGACGTCGTTGACGAACACCGCCAGGCGGTAGCGCTGGCCCTCGAAGCGGGTCTCGGCAAACCAGGTACACAAAGCCAAAGCGGCCGGGCCGGTGGCCTTGTCGGGGGTCCAGCGGCTGCCGGTGCGGTGGGCCAGAAGCCAATCGACCTGCTCTTTGGCGCGGGGGTCCTGGGGCGTGGCGGCCTGGAGGGCCAGGGCGTACAGGGCGTGGAGTTCGGCTGGGGCATGGCTCCAGGGGAGCAGGCCCTGCGGCGTGCGGCGCCGCAGAGTGGCATCGTCCAGATTGCGCTGGGCCACCAGGGCCAAAAGTTCCGTGGCCGCCGGCTTGCGGTCCATCGCCGAAAAGGCAAGCGATAGATACAGTAGCGCCGCCGTGGAGAGTTGGGGCCGATCGCGATACAAGCGGTTGGCCAGGGCGAAGTCCTCGTGCCCGGCCACGGTGAGGGCGTGCAAGAGGATGGCCTTGGTCTCGTAATCGCTGTTGTCGGTGGCGGCGACCTGGTTTCTTAGGAAGCCGACGGCCTTTTGGAAGGCATCGTCGGGCACGGGGTATCCGGCGGTGCGGGCGAGGCTCAGGGCCCACACCGCCCGGGCCGATACGTAGCGGTTGCTCTTGCCCTTCTGGCCGGTCCACGACCAGCCGCCGTCGTCCTGCTGGGCGGCAATCAAGAGGCTTATGGCGGCGGCGATCCGCTCGGCCGGGGCGCGGGCGTGGGGGCCGCCGGCATCGCGGGCGCCAGCCAATAGTTTCTGGATGGCCAGGCCGGCCATGAGATCGCTGGTGGCGCTATCCAGGCTGGCCGCCAGGCGGTAGGTGTCCCAGGCGCCGGGCACAGGCGGCCCCATGAGAATATCGAGCAGGCTCCGCTGGATGGTCGGCCCGATGGCGATCTGAAGCGCCGCCTGGCCGGGCGGCACCTCGGCGGGCAGGTCGAGCCAGGCGGTAGCATCGCCGGTCGAAGTGCCGCTGGCCGCCGCCACCGCTTTCGCCCCGTACGCCACCAGCGGCACGGTCCGCCGCAGCCGGTCGCGAAGCTCGCCGGCCGAAACGGCCAACTCGAACGTCACCTCGCGTGGGGCGGCCCCGGCTGGAACGGCCGGCTGGGCGCCTTCCGGGACCTGCAACACCACCCGGAAAGACTCTTCGTAAAGCCCCTTACTCTGGACCGCGATGGCCTTTTTCTCTTCCACGGTCCGGCCGCCGATGGTGGTGCGCAGGGTGACTTCGATGCTGCCTTTTTCCAGGGCGTCGTTGTGGACGACGGCCAGCACGTGGGCCTCGTCGCCTTCGGTGAAGGCCAAAGGCAATTTGAGTTCGCCGAAGAGGGTTTTCTTGACCACCAGATCGGCCGACGCTTCGCCGGCCAAGGTCTGGGCGGTGATGGCCTTGGCCAAGATGCGCCAGGCAGTGGTGCGCTCGGGGACCACGATTTCGAGCGTGGCCTGCCCTTTGGCGTCGGTCACCACGGCGGGATTCCAGTAGCCGGTCTCCTGGACCCCGGCCACGAGCGCCGCGCCTTGGCGATTCAGCTCGGCCGCCACGGCCTCGGCATGGCGGGGGTTTGCGGGGGCAAGGCCTCCGGCGGGTTTCCAATATTGCATGCGGCCTTGCGCATCGAGGATCACCAGCGCCGAGCCGGCGTCCGGGGCGGACACGGTTTCCCATACGGTTTGCGGCGACACCGGGATCAAGGCCGACGGCAGGGTGGGGGCCTGCCGGGCTTTGTCGGCGCTCCATGCGGTGCCGAGGGGAAGGTCGCCTGGCGGGGGTTGCGCGCCTTCACCGGCCTTGCCCTCGAACATGCCGAAGCCGAGCATTCCGCCCGCACCGCCCGCCTCGCCAAGGGCGACGCCTGCTTTGCGCTGGCGGGCATCGGCGGATCGCCGGCGCAGGGCCTCCTGGGGTTCGCCTGGCGCGGGGGGTGATGGGGCCCCGTTGGCTTCCGGTTTGGCTTCCAGCCGCTCCTGGTCGGCAAGGCCGGCTTCGGTGCGTGCGGCGCCATCGGCCAGGGCATCCAGGGCGCCGGAGGCGCCGGGCATGGGGGCCGGCTTGCCGGACCTGGCCCCAGCCAGGGCTCGCCGAGTGCCCAAGCCGAGCGAGAATGCCTCGGGCGCGGCGCCCCCCACTCCGCCGCCGTAACCCATCCCGGGGACGCCAAGAGCAACGACCGCTTTGCGGGCCTCCTCGGTACTCCTTGGGGCGGCTGCGGCGCCGAGCAGGCGGCGGCTTTCCTCTTCCTGGCGGGCCAGTTCGCGGCGATCGGCCTCGGCCAACAACTGCGGCGGGATGGGCCGGGTCGCCGGCCGGTACGAAAACACAATGCTCGACGTGGTCCGCACCGCCGGCTGCCGGGGAGTGCCCCGGAAGAACTCGTGGATCGGAGGCACCGGCCAGGCGAAGCGTTCCAACAGCGATTGCTCGACCATGGCCAGGCTCAGCTCGGCCGAGACCGGCCGGCCCTCGGGGTCGGTCGTGGTCACCGTGACTTGGACGGTCTCGCCGGGCAGCACCGGGCCGGCCGCACCCTCTTTGCGCCGCACGGCAACATGCACCCGAAGATCGCGCTCCACACTGAAAGGGCTTGAAGCGGCGTGGAAACGCCGAACCGGCAGGGTGGGCCCTGGAACGGCAGGCTTGATCGTGGGTTTCAGTTGGGTTGGTGCGCTTGCAGCGGCCTGGGTGGTTTCCGGTTTGGCCTGTGCCGCGTTTGCGGCGGCCGGTGGGGGGGCCGGCGGCTTGGTCTCGGCCGGCTTGGCCTCCGCTGCCTTGGCCTCGGCGGGCTTGGCCGGGCCGGCTTGGGCCGCCCCCTCGGCATCGTGCATCACCGCGACCGCCAGCTCGAAGTTAGGGGCCAGGTTGGGTGTCATGGGCACAGCCAGCCGATTCGTGCCGGTCCGCAGGTGCACAAGCCGGTAATCGAGCACCTGGGCCCCCTGGAAGGTTACCAGAGCCAGCGCCGGGGGTTGGCGCCATACGATGTCCACCTGGCCGGTCTCGCCGACCTTGTACGTGTGGCGGTCGGCAAGGATCCGCAGGCGGACCTCGTCTTCCTCGTCCGAGATGAGCAGGAAATGTTCGGCCGATACGGGATTATGGAAGCGGTCGATCCCTTCGGCCCGCAGCACGTAGCGCCCCCCTTTGGCCAGCTTGAGGGTTGCGCGGGCCAGGCCGTCGGCCGCCGTCTGGAGTTCCTGCTGGTGCACCAGGCGCTGGCCCGATTGGCCCTCGACCCGGGTCCTTTCCAGAACGCTGAGGGTCAGTTTCTGGGCCAGGGGCTTGCCTTCGGCGTCGCGGACCTTGGCGGTTACCTCGAAGGTTTCGCCGGCCAGGTAAACCGGCCGGGCGGTGCTGAGTTCGACGCTGAACCCCTGGCACGCCAGCACGAAGTGCACCGCGGTGCGGAGATTGCGTTCCGGCAGCGTAACGACCAGAGGCAGCACCTGGGTCTCCTGGAACTCGCGCGTGGGGAGCTTGAAGGGGACCTGGCCGCGGGAATCGGTGGTTGCGGTGTGTACGGCCTGGCCGGCCAACTGGTAGCGGATTTCGCGCCCGGCCAGAGGAGTGCCGTAATAGAACTCGGCGCGGAGGGTGCCTTCGATATCTTCGCCCCGGTAATACACCCGGCGAGGCGTATCGACCACCAGCCGGATCGGCTCCAGCACGAAGGGCTGCACGAGGAACGTGCCGGTGAAGCTCCGGCCGGACTCGTCGCGGACCACGAATCGGTATTGCCCCTGAGGCGTGTTGGGCGGCAAGGCGAGGTGGGTTGCGAACGTGCCGAAATCGTTCAAGGTCACCTTGCGCTGGCCGATGAGGCGGTTGCGGCTATCGAACAGGTCCAAGGTCCATGCCTTGCCGCGCTGGATGGTCAGGGCGTCGGCCACGGCATGGCGCAAAACGCCGCGAAAATGGACCACCTGCCCGGGCCGATAGGCGGGGCGATCGGTGTACAGGTAGCCCTTGTCGGCCAGCGCCTGGGCCACCCCCACGCCCTGCAAACCCACCACGTTGGAGGCCACATGGTCGCCGGCGGCGGCAAACACCCGCACGTCCTGAGCGTCGGCCAGTTCCTTGAACTGGCCGCGAAAAACCCCGTCGGGCCCCGTCACCCCCTCGGCGAAGATCTGGCGCCCGTTGGACACGAGCAACTTCACCCCCGGCCAGGCCGTGCCGGTCCGCAGGTTCTCGGCAAACACGAATAGCTCGTTGCGCGAGCTCTTGACGATGATTTCCAGATCGCTTTGGAGGACCAAAGCGGTGGCTTCCAGGGTGGGGCTGGCCACGGTAACCACCATGGCGCCGGCCGTGGCACCGCCCGGCAAGGGCAGCTCCAGGCGGCTTTCCATCTGGCGGTGCTTGGCGTAGCCGGGGATGGCCAGTTCGGCGGCCCGGTCGGGGCTGATCAGGGCCACATCGAGGGTTTCGACCCCGCGGGCCAGATGCATCTTGCGGAAATAGGTTTCCAGGTCCACGCGGTATGCGCGGACTGACACTTTCTCCACGTTGCGGGTCGCCAGCGCCAGGTACGGGGTCTCGTCGGAGCGGAAGACCCGCTCGGTGACCACGGCCAGTTGCGTGGCCGTCAGCCGGGCGATGGCCTGCCGGGCGTGCGATTGCCACGGCCCCCACGTCAGTTTGCGGTATTCCTCCAAGGCCTGGTCCAGGCGCCCGAGCTTCTCTTCCAGGGTGCGGGCCAGTTCCCATTGGGCACGCGAGGACCAATCGGTATTGGGGTACTTGGCCACCAGGCGGCGCCACGCCGCGATGGCCGGCTCCCAGCGCTGTTGGCGATATTCGATCTCCCCCAGCAAGTAAAGGATTTCCGGCAAGCGCGGGTCCAGCGGGTAGCGGGCCTGGAAGTCGGTCCAGAGCTTGACGGCCTGGGCATAGTCTTTGGCGTCGAAGCGGTCGCGGGCCATGGCGAACTCCGTCTCGACGATCTCGCGCTGCACCGTGCTCCAGGCCGAGTGCGTGGGGTGCCGCACCAAATACTCTTGCCACACCTTGAGGGCCTCGGCGAACTTCTTTTGCTGGCGCAAGGCCCGGCCGAGCAGGTAGCGGGCCTGCGGGACCTCTTCGCGGTCCTGATAGCGGGGATTGGCCAGGAATCGCTCCAACGTGCGGGCGGCCTCTTCGTCCCGGCCCTGGTGCATGTACGTCGCGGCGATATCGAGGCTGGCTCGGCCGGCCCACTTGTGCTCCGGGAACTTCTCGATAAACGCCTCCAAGGCGGCGATGCCCAGGGCAAAGGCTTGGGGCTCTGGCGGAGCGGGGGGCACACCTCCAGGGGATGAACCCGGCGCCGCCGGGGTCGCGGGCGAAGGCGCCGCATTGGCAGCGGCCGGCGCGGGTTGCCCCGCGGTCGGCGGAACGCCCCACGTTTGCGCCAGGCGGTATGCGGCCTCGGCCAGCCGGTCCTGCCGCGCATCGGGATACTTGGCCAAGAGGTCTTGCCACGTCCGCCGGGCGCCGCGGGCATCGCCCTTGGCCAGCCGGCATTCGCCCAGGCTGTAGCGGGCCTCGATGTCCAGGGGGTGATCCGCGTGCTCGGCGATGAACTTCTCGTAAAGCCCGATGGCCTCATCCCACCGGCCGAGGCGCTGGACACACCGGGCCACCTGCAACTCGACCTCGGCGAGGCGTTCGGGGCGCGGCCCCATCTCCAGGGCCTTGCGATAGAACTCCAGGGCCTTGGCGTAATCGGGCTTCTGGTCTTCCTGGGGGGGCTGGTAATAGGTGCTGGCGAACTCGAGATACACGTCCACGATCTGCTGCCGCCGCTGGGGCGAAAGCAGATACTCGGCCTCAGCCCGATAGATGAGTTCCGCGGCGCGGAAATCGCCTTTGCGGGCCAGGGCCATGGCCCGCCCAAACCGCGCTCGCCGCACCCAGGCACTATTTGGAAAACGTTTTTCGAGCGACTCGAGTCCCCCAATGGCCTCGTCGTACTTGCCGGCCAGATAGAGGGCGCGACCTTTTAGCCACAGCAAGTAGTCTTCAGGACCCTGGCGGGCCGCAATGGCCGCGTCGATGGCCTTGACCGCGCCGCCATAGTCCCGATCCTGCATCGCCTGCCGAATGGGCTCGGGAACCAGAGGGGGGTCCTCCGGCCAGACGAGCGGGGCGCTGCTTTCTTGTGGGGCAGCCGGTGGTGGGGTTACGTCTTGTGCCACAATGGGTGCTGTGGCCGTGACCCAAACGAGGGGCATTTGCACCGCGACGAGTCCTAAAGCCGCTAAAACGCGATTTCGTGCCGTGAACATCGAACCTCCTCCGGCTGTCCAATTTGGGCGAGCCATGCCGCCAACACCCCTCGGGCCGGCGGCGCGGATGGCCACGGCGGATATGCGCAACCTATGACCCAAACACAAGTTACGCAGGCAGCGCCCTAGCCTAGTCGCGTAGGGGGTGCCGTGGGGGGCCGGGCCCTTGGCTTTTCCGCCCGGATGGCCCCACCAAGCGAACCCGGCATGGCTTCTCCCTTGACGACCATACCTTGGCCGGTCCGCAGGGGCCGCAGAATATGACGGGGCCGGGCCCGATTCGTTTCGCAAAGCCGGCGAGCGGTTCTCTTGCGGGCTACTCGCCCAGTTCAGCCAGCCGCTGCAAACGGGCCAAGACCACGTCAACGGCTTGCCCGTCCACTAGGGGTCGCTGGCCGCGGGAGCTGGCAGCACCGCGGGCTTCTCCCGGCGTGGCCAAAGTCGCTTGCCGGGCCAGTTCCTCGGCCCAAGCAGCCAGCAAGCGCTGGCCCTCGGCGGTGGACCAGAACTGCACCTCGCCCGCCGGTGCGGCCATCCAACGGGCCAGCGCCGCGTCCACCGCAGCGATGCGTGACGACCGGGTTTCTGCCGCTCCGCTAGCGGCGCTGGCCTGGCCCGCCGGACCCTGCCAATCGCCCACTACCGCTTGCCAGCCCGCCAGGTTCGTGCGGAACTCGATGGGAACCACATCGCCAGCGCCTGGCGTGTGCGCGTTTTTCAAATAGAATGCCCCGCTTGCCGGCACGAACACCCCGATCGTGTCTATTCCGTCGCGATTCCAGTCCCCCGCCACGGCCCGAAAGCCCGCCATACTGGTGCGGAACTCGATGGCGGTTACGTCGCCTCCGCTCGCCGAGTTCGAGTTCTTTAGATAAAACGCCCCTGCCGATGGGATGAAGACCCCAATGGTCCACACC
>JBBIQF010000102.1:0-1243 GCA_037442445.1 Planctomycetaceae bacterium | reverse complement strand
ATGATACGTGGACGATCGAGATCTAAATTCTTTCCCTACTCGACGCTGTTTCGATCTCCTCCGGTCGCCGAGTTCGAGTTCTTGAGGTAGAAGGCCCCTGCCGAGGGGACGAACACGCCGATGGTATCCACCCCGTCGCCATCCCAGTCACCCACGATGGCCTGGTAGCCCGCCATATTGGTGCGGAACTCGATGGCGGTGATGTCGCCCCCCGTGGCCGAGTTCGAGTTCTTTAGATAAAACGCCCCTGCCGATGGGTTGAAGACCCCAATGGTGCTCTGGTCGGCCTCGACGAGCACCGTGGCGGTGCTTGCGGGACTGGTGGCCCCATCGTCATCTCGGGTCACCAGTGCCACCGTGATGTTGCGCGGCCCGTGGAGACCGCGGGCCTCGAAGCGCGGCGACGGCCCCACTTCGTCGCCCCGCAGGGCGGCCGGGCCTTGCTCGCCGAATTGGCCATCGCCATCCAGGTCCCACAGAAAGGCCAGCGGGTCTAACGGGCCGGCCGGATCGCTCCCTGTCCCCTCCAGCAGCATGCTGCCGGCCTCCTCGACCCGATACGGCCCGCCTGCCTGAGCCACCGGCGCGATGTTCCGCACCTCCACCTGCGTGCGGTACTGCTGCCAGGCATCGTCTTTGTCGATCACCCGAACCACCACCGCCACCACGCGATCGCCATCGGCAACAAGCGACTCTGGCACCTGTACCACCGACTGGGCCGAGCCTTGCTCGTACTGCGGGCCCCCAACCTCCCAGGTACCGTCATCGCCGAAATCCCAGGCGAACCGGAGGCCGGCCGCGGTGTCGGCAGGCGAAGCATCCTGGGCACCGGCAAGCGCAATCCACGCCGGAGCCGCTTCGCCGATGGCCACTGGCGCCGGCATCACGGCCCACGGTGCCACGTTGGCAACGCTTACCGTGGTGCTTCCGGCGGAGGGGTGCAGGCCGTCTTCGTCTTCCACGTCCACCGTGACAGTGAACTGGGCGGGGCCATCGGCGTACACATGCGACTTGAGGCCGGCTGCAGAGAACTCCTCTTCGGTGCCGTCGCCCCAGTGGACCACCCAGCGTGTTGGGGTGTCGCTGCCCGGGTCGGTCACCTGGCCCAGTTCCACAACCCAGGCAGAACCCTCGGCCACGCTGGCCGGGCCGGAGATGGCTATCACCGGCGGCACGTCCAAGACGCTCACCGTGGTGCTTCCGGCGGAGGGGTGCAGGCCGTCTTCGTCTTCCACGTCCACCG
>JBBIQF010000101.1:7187-20614 GCA_037442445.1 Planctomycetaceae bacterium | reverse complement strand
TCCTGGCGCCACGGCTCCAACAGTGTCGAAGCGACTTCGGGAAACGTGCTCAACCGCCCCTCGGTGAACACGCCCGCGGCAAAGCGGACCGGCTCGGTTTCCGGCACGTCGATCCGGAAATAGTCGTCCACCACGTCCACCACGTTTTCCCACACCGCCTCGGCGTCCCGGCTTGGAACCAGCATGGGGTTGGGATAGGCGATCAGCACGGGGTTGGCCGAGGGCTCCAACAGCATCGGCCCCGCCGCGCAGCCGGCAAGCGCCAGCGTAGCAACAAGGCCAAACAATGGGGCCAGAGGTCGCATTAGCGGCTTCCCCCCGCTCGTGACGTTCGTGTTCCGCTCCCCTGCCGTGCCATGAGTGCAAGGCCGCAGACCCCACCGGCCAAGCCCAGTGGCGATGCCATCTGCCCGACCCCCCCGGCCCGCGGAGCCAATTCTCCCATCGGCCTTGCGCCGGGGGCCAGCCAAGGGGGCCATAGTGTCGCAGGAAGCCCCAGGCACGGCAAGGCCAACCGGGGAACGAGGGACGTGGTTTGTCGCGCCCCGCCTAGGACGGACGCGCTCCGTCGCGTCCGACACGTTTCGGACACACCCCACGCCCGGTGGATACGCGGCCACCCTTGTCCGAGGGAAAACACCCCTTTACGATGGAACATGAGATGGAACCCTCCGAACTCCCGCGCCGGGTGTCCGGCTGGAAACTCCCCCGGTTGATCGTTTGCGAGCGCAAAGGCCGCTGGGCAGCCGCCCTGCGCGTCCACGGCGGCGTGCCCGCCGGGGCGATGGTCGAAACCCGCAGCCTGCCGGACTGCGCCGCCGAACTTCGCGCCCACCCGCGGAGTTTCGTGCTGCTAGAACTCTCGGCGCGCAACGGACCGGCGGTGGTGGACTGGTTGGCCCAACTCGACCAATTCGACCCCCGCGCCCGGGCGGCGGTGGCGGCCGATCGCTCTTTGCGATCTTGGGAGCCGCTGGTCCGCGAAGCCGGCGCGGTGTGGTTCGTCACCTCGCCCCGGGATGTCGGGCCCGTAGCCCGGATGGCGCGGCGCCATCTGGAAGCGGCTCCCAAACCCCACCGCGAACTGGCCGAAGAGATTTGGGATTGGCTCCCCTGGGCCCGGTACTGAGGCACATCGGCGACCAAGGCACTCCCGAGCCCTTGCACTTGCACTTGTAGGTTGGTACATCCCTTGCCCCAAAAGCCCCAGCTCGAAGTCCCCGCGATGATTACCAACGAGACGATCCTTCAGATACTCAGCGAAGTGCCCGACCCCGAGTCCGGCCGAAGCCTCGTTCAGATGGGCCAGATCCACGGCATCCAGTGCCGCAACGGCGTCGTGCAGCTCCGGCTGGGCCTGACCAGTTGGGCTGCCCCGCTGTGGAAAGAAACGCAGGCCCAGGTGGTGGAACTGCTACGGAGCCGGTTGCCCGACGTTTCGCAGGTGGATGTAACGGTCGAGGTGCACGACCGGCCTGCGGAAAAGGTGGGGCCCTTGGGCATTTCCGCCAAGACCGTAGTGGCCGTAGGCTCCGGCAAGGGGGGCGTGGGCAAGAGCACCGTGGCCGCCATCCTGGCCGTGGGGTTGGCCCGCTGTGGCGCCAAGGTGGGCCTCATGGATGCCGACGTGTACGGCCCAAGCATCCCGCATCTGCTGGGCTCGCAGGACCGGCCGACACTGCTGGAGGGGCGCATCCAACCGGTCCTGGTCGAAGGCCTGCGCGTGATGTCGATCGGCTTCCTGGTGCCGCCGGGCGAGGCCGTAATCTGGCGCGGGCCCATGCTGCACCAGTACCTGACCCAATTCTTGCGCGATACGGAATGGGGAGGGGTGGACTACCTGATCGTCGATATGCCGCCGGGCACGGGCGATGTGGCGATCTCGCTTTCCCAACTGCTGCCTCTGTCCGGAGCCATCGTGGTCTGCACGCCCCAGGACGTGGCCTTGCTCGATGCCACCAAAGCCATCGCCATGTTCCGCAAGCTCAACATCGAAGTGCTGGGCATGGTAGAGAACATGAGCCACTTCATCTGCACGCAGTGCGGGGCCCGGCACGAGATCTTCGGCTCTGGCGGCGCCCGGCTTAAAGCCCAGGAACTGGGCGTGCCCTTCCTGGGCGAGGTACCCCTGAATACCCAGTTGCGCATCTGCGGCGACGCCGGGCAGGTGGCCGCCAGCTTCGACGTGCCCGAGAGCGCCCCGTATTTGGAGGGCATCATCTATCGGCTGGTCAAACACATGGCCCAGAAGCGCCAAGCGAGCCCACCCCTGCCCCCCCTGGCCGTGCTGTAGGGCCGCTTGCCGCGGGGGCAAGTCGGCAGGCGCAACCGCTTGCGGCAAAGTGCTGGCCAACCGGCCCAATACCGTTGGGGCCAGTACCCCTACTCGCCGTGAAAGCGGGCGATGATGTCCCACGCCTCTTCCGGCGTCTCGGCATAGTGGAACAGATCCAGGTCCTCGTCGTCGATCACCCCCTCATCGGCCAGGAACTGGAAATCGACGACCCGCTCCCAGTATTGGCGGCCGAAAAGAATAATGGGGATTTCCTGCATCCGCCGGGTTTGCCGGAGGGTGATAGTCTCGAACACTTCGTCCAGCGTTCCAAAGCCGCCGGGAAACGCCACCAGCGCCCTGGCCCGCAGCAGAAAGTGAAACTTGCGGACCGCGAAATACTGGAACTGGAAGCATAGCTCGGGCGTGATGTAAGGGTTGGGCTTTTGCTCCATCGGCAGGCGGATGTTCAGCCCGATGGACTTGGCGTGCACGTCGTAGGCCCCGCGATTGGCCGCCTCCATGATGCCCGGGCCCCCACCGGTGACCATCACATACGCCCGCTGCCCATCGGCCTGATACTTGGACGAAACCAGGGCGGCAAATCGCCGGGCATGATCGTAGTAGGCGCTTTTGGCCAGGATGCGTTCGGCCCGGGCGACCGCCCTCTGCCGGCGAACATCGTTGGGGCTCTCGGCGAGCAGGCGGCGGGCCTCCTCGAGCTGCCGGCGAGCGACCGCCGGCTCCGGAATCCGCGTGCTGCCAAACACCACGATCGTCGAAACGATGTTGTACTTCTCGAAGGTCAGCTCGGGCTTGAGCAATTCCAGCTCGATCCGGTTGGCCCGCAGGCGGGGGTCCGCCAGGAAGTCCACGTCCTGGTAGGCCAGCCGGTAGCTGGGCGAGTGGAGTATCCGCTCGAGGTTCAACCGACGTTCTTCCTCCTCGGTCATCGTCGCGCCTCTCGGGTGCTTGGGGGGTGACGCACCGATGGTGCTACGTAACTACCATTTCAGTAACGACTTAAGATGAGTATAGCAAGCCCTCCCGGGGCAGGCACGCCCGGCTGGCCAGCGACGCCCGATGGCCCCGCGGCGGCGCCCGCTGCGGCCCGTGGAATATGCATTGTAACCGATAGCTAATCAAGGACTTACGACAGACAAGAAAATCCCCATCCCACCTCGAAAGCAAGGCCCCAACCCGGTACAATAAATCGCTACGCGGGCCAGATCCCAGCCAGGAGCGCGCCCGGTTCCAGGGTCAGCGGCAGGTGCACAACAAGGTGATTGCCATACCCGTCCCAGGTGGTATAGCGAACATCGATGCGGAACCGAGCAGCTCGGCCCCGCCGGTGTGGCGCCTGGGCGACTGTATCCTCGGGGCGGAAAACCGGTCGGTCCTGGCCGCGGTCGAGGCGATCCTTTGCGGAGCCACTGCTTGGGCCCAGCCGGTGGTGTTCTACGGGCCTTCCGGCTGCGGCAAATCGCATCTGGTTCTTAATCTGGTCCAACTGTGGAAAAAGCAACAAAGCCGCCGCTCGGCCAGGTACGTTACGTCCGTCGATTTCGCCCGAGAGCTGGCCGAGGCGATCGACACCAAGACCGCCGACGAGTTCCGCCGCCGCTACCGCCGGCTGGACACGCTGGCGGTGGATGACGTCCACCTCCTCCAGGGGAGAACCGCTGCCCAGCAGGAGCTTGCCCGGACCCTGGATGCGCTGGCCGACTCGCAGTCGGTGGTGGTCATTACCGCCTCCGCGGCCCCGGAGCGCTTGGACGGCCTTATTTCGCATCTGCAAAGCCGGCTCGTGGGCGGTCTGGCGGTGCCCATCGCCCCGCCGGGGCCGGAGGCACGGCTGGCCATCCTCCAATCGCTGGCCACGACCCACGAGTTGGCTTTCGACCAGGATGTCTTGGAAGCGATCGCGGCGGGGGTCCGGGGACCGGTGTCGGCCCTTGCCGCCGCATTGGTTCGGCTGGAGGCCGCGGCCCGGATCGACGGCCAGCCTATTACCGCCGAGACCGTGCGGCGGGTACTCAAAGCCCGTGGCGGCCGACTTCGCCCAACCATCGGCCAGATAGCCCTTGCGGCGGCGAGGTACTTTTCGCTGCGGCTGCGGGACCTGCGGGGCCCCAGCCGGCGCCAGGCGGTGGTCATGGCCCGCGACGTGGCCATGTACCTGGCCCGCACCCTCACCCAGGCCAGTCTCCAGCAGATCGGCCAGTACTTCGCAGGCCGCGACCATACCACCGTCGCCTATGCCTGCCGCAAGACCGAACGGTTGCTAGCCAGCGATGGCTTCATCCGCTCGGCGGTGGACCACCTTCGCGATCGCCTGGAGCAGAACCCGCTGTGAACTGCCTCGCAATGGCAAACGGCCTGTGGAAAACGTGTCGGCCGACAGTCGGCACCTGCCCATCACTGGGCCAACCATCGACAATCCAAACCCATCGGCCCCTGCGCCGCGTGGATATGAACCGGCCATCCACGTACAGATGACCTCAACCCGACACATTTTCCCCATTCCCCAGCGATGACATTTAGCCCCATAACACCTTGATCCGACGGCACTTATATCCGTTATTGCCCCGTTTATCGACGTTTTCGCGCCGCAGGCTACTGCTACTCCTATAGAGCGGACATACATCTTTCATGTGACAGCACAGGACCAAGCCATGAAGCTGAGCTGCGAACGGGAGAAACTGCTTGGGGCATTCCAGATGGTTGCCAGCGTTGTGCCCTCGCGTACTCCCAAGTCCGTCCTCCAGAACGTGAAGCTCGAGGCCAAGGACGATCAGGCCACGTTGATGGCGACCGACCTGGAGTTGGGCATTCGGCTGGAGCTCCAGGGCGTGGAAGTCCAGCAGCCCGGGGCGGTGCTGTTGCCGACCAGCCGCGTGGGGATGATCCTCCGCGAGAGCTCAGACGAGAAACTGCACCTTTCCACCGAGGGGAACCGCATCCGGATCTGGGGCCAGCGGAGCGAGTTCTTTCTGCCTTCGGAGAACCCGGACGA
The DNA here is from genome assembly GCA_037442445.1 of Planctomycetaceae bacterium. Lineage (GTDB taxonomy): Bacteria > Planctomycetota > Planctomycetia > Pirellulales > Thermoguttaceae > JANLFZ01. Next base: position 15,326 of record JBBIQF010000101.1, on the reverse strand, counting down.
GTACCCAGAGCTTCCGGAGTTCGAGGGCGATACCTCGCACCAGATATCGGCGCGGGTGTTCCGCGAGATGATCCGGCGGACGGTGTTCGCGACGGATCCGGAAAGCACGCGGTACGCCTTAGGGGGGGTGTTCATCGAGGCGGGCGACGACCAGATCACGGCCGTGGCCACCGATGGCCGGCGCCTGGCCCTCCAGACCGGCCCGGCAAAGGTAGGCCCAAAGCCGGAGGAGGGCACCCCCATCATACCGACCCGTACCATGCAACTCCTGGAGCGGGCGCTGGCCGATAACGAGGGGGATGTCCAGCTTGCGATCCGCGAAAGCGTGGTGCTGGTCAAAAGCCAGCGGTTGCTGGTCGAGAGCCGGCTGGTGGAGGGGCGCTTCCCCCGATGGCGCGATGTGTTCCCGCGCAGCGAGCCGCGGATGACGGTCGAGCTGAGCGTGGGCCCGTTCCTCTCGGCGGTCCGGCAGTCGGCCATCGTCACCAGCGAACACCACCGCGGGGTGGACTTCACCTTCGGGAATGGGAAGGTGGTGCTGCTGGCCGAGGGGGCGGAATACGGCGAGGCCCGCGTGGAGATGCCGGTGGCTTACGACGGCCACGAGGTGCAGATTACTTTGGACCCGCGCTACCTCATCGAGTTCCTGCGGGTGCTGGAACCCGAGAAAACGTTCACCCTGTCGGTCCGCACGCCGGAAAGCCCTGTGGTGTGCAACACGGACGACGGGTACCGCTACCTGCTCATGCCGTTGACGCGGAACTGAAGTCAGCCATCTCGGGTGGACCATGCCGCCCGGGTGCCGCAAGGAGTCGGAAATGCGCCAGGGACCGGAGCCCATAGGCAACATACTGGCCGAGTTGATGGCCCGGCGGGGATTCGCCCGCGTGCAGTCGTCCGCAGCCTTGGAGGCGGCGTGGCGCCAGGCGGCCGGGGAGCTGTTGGCCCGGTACAGCCGCCCCGGGCCCATCCGCCGCAATACCCTGGAGGTGGTGGTCGCCAATTCGGTGCTCTTGCAGGAGATGAGCTTTCAAAAATCCTCGCTCTTGAGCCGGCTGGCAGCGCTTGTGCCCGACTGCGGTATCCGCGACCTGCGGTTCCGCCTGGGGGCCATCGAATGACATAGCAAGGGGCCATCGCGTAGTTTCAAAGGCAGATCGAAATGTCGGAACAAACCGTGTCCTCGGAATCGAATCCTCCTGCGCCGGCCAACGGCGAGGTTCTCCATTATCGGAAAGTGGAAGCCGAATACGGGGCCGAGCAGCTCGAACACCTCAGCGACCTGGAGCACGTGCGCCAGCGCCCGGCCATGTACATCGGCGATACCGGCAAGCGCGGCCTGCACCATCTGGTGTTCGAGGTGGTGGACAACTCGATCGACGAGGCCATGGCCGGCTACGCCCGCGAAATCCAGGTGACCATCAACAGCGATGGCTCGGTGACGGTCGAGGACGATGGCCGTGGCATCCCCGTCGAGGTGCACCCGGACCTGGGCATCTCCACGCTCCAGGGGGTGATGACCGTGCTGAAGTTCGGCGGCAAGTTCAGCAAGGGGGCCTACGTCACCGCCGGCGGGCTGCACGGGGTGGGCGTGACGGTGGTCAACTTCCTCTCGGAATGGTGCTCAGTCGAAGTCCGCCGCGGGGGCCACGTGTACCAACAGGAATACGAGCGGGGCGAGCCGACGTCCGAGGTCCGCCGGATCGGTACGACCACCAAGGTCGGGACCAAGACGACCTTCAAGCCCGATCCCCTGATTTTTGGCGACGTCCGCTTCCAGTACGGCGAACTCTACCGCCGGTTGCAGGAACTGGCGTTCTTGAACCCGGGGGTGAAGATCGTGTTCCGCGACGAGCGGACCGGCGATGGCGAGACCTTCTGCTACCGCGAGGGCCTCCGGGAGTTCGTCCGCTATCTGAATCGCGGCATGCAGCCGCTGCACCCCGATGTCATCTACATCGCCGGCGAATACGAGATCCCCGGCCTGGAAGGCGAGTTCAACCGGCTGGGGCTGGAACTGGCCCTCCAATATACCGAGGATTACACCGAAAACGTCCACTCGTTCGTCTACAACATCAACACCGTGGAAGGGGGCACGCATCTTTCGGGTTTCCGGGCGGCGCTGACCCGCACGCTGAACGCTTACGGCAAAGGAGAGGACCTGTTCAAGGACCTGGTTCCCACGGGCGAGGATTTTCGCGAGGGGCTGACGGCCATCCTGGCGGTCCGCGTGCCCTATCCGCAGTTCGAGGGGCAGACGAAAACCAAGCTGGGCAACAGCGAGGTCGAGGGCATCGTGCAGTCGGCCGTGTCCGAACAGCTTGGGCGCTATCTGGAGCAGAATCCCAAGACCGCGCGGGCGATTCTGGCCAAGGCCCGCCTGGCGGCCGAGGCCCGCGAAAGCGCCCGGAAGGCCAAAGACCTGGTCCGCATGCAGAACAAAGCCAAGGCTGGCGGTTCGCTGCCGGGCAAGCTCCGCGACTGTACCACGCACGACATCGACCGCTCGGAGCTGTACCTGGTCGAGGGCGACTCGGCCGGCGGCAGCGCCGAGGGAGGCCGCTTCCGCGAGTTCCAGGCCATCCTCCCCCTGCGCGGCAAGATCATCAACGCCTATAAGTCGCGCGAAGACAAGGTGCTCTCGAACGAGGAGGTGCGGGCGATGATCTCGGCCATCGGCGTGGGCCTCGGCGACGAGGTCGATCTCAATAAGCGCCGCTACGGGAAGATCGTCATCATGACCGATGCCGATGTGGATGGCTCGCACATCCGCACGCTGCTGTTGACCTTTTTTTACCGGCAGATGTACGACCTCGTGCGGGCGGGGTTGGTGTACGTGGCCCAGCCGCCGTTGTTCCGCGTGCAACGGAAAAAGGAGGTCTATTACGTGCAGACCGAGGAGGAGATGCGCGAGCAGCTCCTCCAGGCCGGACTTGCCGATGCGGAGTTCGATGCCGGCGGTGGCCGGGTGCTCCGTGGCCCGGAGATGGAGCGCCTCTGCCGCACGCTGGCCGCCCTGGAAGACTCGATCGTGGCCCTGGAGCGCCGCGGCATCAGTCTGCGGGCGCACGCCGCCCGGCAGGACCCCGCCACCGGCCGGCTGCCCATCTATCACGTATTTCTTGGCCGCAGCGAGCACTGGTTCTCGACGCGCAAGGAGCTAGACGAGTTCCTGGCCCAGCAGGAGGAGGTTGCCGGCCAGGAACTCAAGGTGGCCGACAGCCCCCATGGCAACGGCAACGGCGACAAGGCCAGCCAGGTCCATATCATCGAACTCCACGAAGTGCGGTCCATCAACAACTATCTGGCCGATCTCCGGCAGATGGGTTTCGGGCTGGACAGTCTGTTTCCCCAAGAGCGGACCGGTGTGGAGCAGCCGCGCTATCGGCTCCGCCGCGGCGAGATGCTGCTGGGCTTGGAGGACCTCCGGGGCCTGTTGGCCGCCGTCCGCTCTGCCGGCGAGAAGGGCCTCAAGATCACCCGCTTCAAAGGCCTGGGCGAGATGAACGCCGAGGAACTGCGGGAAACCACCCTCGACCCGGCCCACCGTACCCTCATCCAGGTCCGCATGGACGATGTGGCGGCCGCGGACGATTTGTTCCGCATCCTCATGGGCGAACATGTCGAACCGCGGCGCGAGTTCATCCAGAAACACGCCCTGGAAGTCAAGAATCTCGATATTTGAGTACGGCCCGCGCAGCGGCGCATAACCGGCCCGCGAGAGCAGCCGCGCGTCACTCCAACGGTGTTTCGCGGTGTTCTCTGCGCGCGCGGTGTTGCCTCTTCTTGCGGCAGCCCGTGCCAGGTGTTTTGGCATAGCCTGCCAGGTGCTTAATTCGTCTGCCGGTGGTTTTTTCGTCGTAACCCGTTATCCGCCAACGCAGTAAAACCAATTCGCCCCTGGTCGCCACCGCGATCCGGGCTGCTTTGGCACGCCAGTTGCCATAAGGCAGATTGAGTTTCAGAACACGGCCACTATGGCCACGCGGCGCTATTGGTATGCACGGGTGCGCCGCTGCCATGGGTTGCCGCGGGCAGGAAGATGGCATGCCCGCGATGCCCTCGGCGGTGCGGCTGCGCGCCTGTGGCTTGATAGTAACAAGTGGCCCGGCGTCGCATAACCTCTCGGGTTCGATGATGACGAACACCATCAAGCTGTGGCTGTTGCGTGGAATGCTCGTTGCTGGATTGGCGCTATGCTGCGCTACGCCGGGGTTGGCGGCGGAGTCGCCTGGGGCCGCAAGCGAGGCAAGCGCGGTGGCGGAGCAGTTGGCCAACTTCAAGGTGGCCGTGGACACCGTGTGGGTCCTGGTTACGGGCATGCTCGTGTTCTTCATGAACCTGGGGTTTGCCTGCGTCGAGTCCGGGTTCTGCCGCACGAAGAACACGGTCAACATCCTTTCGAAAAACTTTATCGTGTTCGCCGTTAGCTCCATCGGCTTCTGGCTCTTGGGGTGGGGATTGATGTTCGGCGGAGGCAGTAGCCTGGTGGGTACGGAGGGGCTATGGATGGTCTCCGGGGCGGACAACAGCCCAGCCACGGGGGATGCGTATGAAGGCGTTTATGGGGCGCTCAACTGGACCGGCGTGCCCTTGTGGGCCAAGTTCTTTTTCCAACTGGTGTTTTGCGGCACGGCGGCCACGATCGTTTCCGGGGCCGTGGCCGAGCGGATCAAATATCACAGCTTCATCGTCTTCAGTTTCATTATGGCCATGGTTATTTATCCAGTGGTTGGGCACTGGATATGGGGGGGAGGTTGGCTCCAGACCCGGGGTTTTCTGGACTTTGCCGGGTCGACGCAGGTGCATTCGATCGGCGGCTGGGCGGCGCTGGTGGGCGCGATGATATTGGGCCCGCGCATCGGCAAGTACGGCCCGGGGGACAAGGTGAACGCGATCCCCGGCCACAGCCTGCCGCTGGCCACGGTCGGTTGCTTTGTGCTGTGGTTTGGGTGGTTCGGGTTCAATCCGGGCAGCACGATGGCGGCCGATAGCCCGGCGATCGCCGAGATCGTAGTCACCACGAATGCCGCGGCCGCTGCGGCGACACTCAGCGCGACGCTGGTGGCGTGGCTGGCGCTGGGCAAGCCCGATTTGGGCATGACCCTGAACGGCTGCCTGGCCGGCTTGGTGGCCATCACGGCGCCGTGTGCGTTTGTGAGCGTGGGTAGCGCGGTGCTGATCGGGCTGGCGGCGGGGGCCATCGTGGTGCTAGGCGTATTGTTTTTCGATCGCATCCGCTGCGACGACCCGGTGGGCGCGTTGTCGGTCCACCTGCTCAACGGGATTTTCGGCACGCTGTGTGTGGGGTTGTTTGCCACGCCGGACCGGATTGGCCGCTCGGGCAACCCGGCGGCCAAGGCAGGCCTGTTCTATGGGGGCGGCCTGGACCAGCTCATCACGCAGTTGACCGGGGTGTTGGCCTGCGCGGTGTACGTGGTGGTGGTCTCGGCGGCGGCGTGGATGCTGCTGCGGGCCACGATGGGTATCCGGGTATCGCCCGAGGAAGAGCGGGAAGGCCTAGATTTGGGCGAACACGGCAACGAGGCCTATCCGTACTTTGTGACGTCGGCGGGCGGGCTGGGCCGCTAGGCCGGCTGCTTGAACGACGCACGGGGGTGCCGCTACAATGCACCGGAAGCTTTGGGTCCGTCCGCGATAGGGCGCCGGCGACCGGTGCGTCAGGCTTTTTGAGGAGATCGCGCTCGATGAAAAAGGTGGAAGCGATCATCCGGCATTTCAAGCTGGAAGACGTCAAGAACGCGCTGGCCGAGCAGAAGATCCAGGGAATGACCGTCACCGAGGTCCGCGGCTTCGGGCGGCAGAAGGGGCACACCGAACTCTATCGCGGCACGGAGTATACGGTGGATTTCGTTCCCAAGATCAAGGTCGAGGTCGTCTGTAAGGAGAGCGACCTGGAGCGGGTGCTGGATACGATCGTCAAGGCCGCGCGCACCGGGCAGGTGGGCGATGGCAAGATTTTCGTCAGCGAGTTGTCGCAGACGGTGCGCATCCGAACGGGCGAACTCGACGAGGAGGCTATTTGAGCGGAGTGCGCCTGCGTGCTCCGGTCCAGGAAGCGCGCACGCGGCTGGCCGAAGGGTTCGAGTCGCTGCGCCTGCGCCACCAGGCTGGGGCGGCCGGAGCGGAAATCGCCGCGGCACTGGCCGAGCTGCGCGATGAGGTGCTCTGCCGCCTGTTTGGGGCGGCGGCCGAGGAGACCTTCGCTGCGCCGGCCCACGCCCTTTCGGGCGTAGCGCTGGTGGCCCACGGGGGCTATGGCCGGCGGCAGGTCGCCCCCTTCTCGGATGTGGACGTGATGCTCTTGCGCACTGGCTCGGCGCGCCGGCTGGCGGCAGCCTTGGCCGAGCGGCTGTTGCGCGACGGCTTCGACGCCGGTCTAGAACTCGGGCACAGCGTGCGGACCATGCGCCAGGCCTGCCGGCTGGCGTGGCAGGACCCTGTGATTTGCAGTTCGCTATTGGACAGCCGGTTCCTGGCCGGGGATCGCCGCCTGTTCGAGCGGTTCTGGCAGGCATACGGCAAGGCGGTGCGGCGGCGGGCGGCGAGCCTGGTGCCGGCCATCCAGCGGGCCCGCACCGAAGAGCGCCTCCGCTACGGCGAGACGGTGTACCTGTTGGAGCCGAACATCAAGCGCTCGCGGGGCGGCCTGCGCGATGCGCATCTGGTGGGCTGGATCGGGCGCATCCGCTGGGGGGCCTCGGACCCGGCCGAGCTGGTCCGCCTGGGGGTCCTCGGGGCGGAGGATGCTGCCGCGCTGGACGAGGCCGTGGCTTTTCTGCTGTGGCTCCGCAACGAGTTGCACTTCCATGCGGGCAAGGCGGGGGACGTCCTCAGCCGGGCGGAACAGCTCCGCATTGCCCAGGTTCGAGGCGATCGCTCGGGCGATGGGATCCTGGCGGTCGAGCGCTTCATGCGCGACTACTTCCGGCACACCGAGCACGTCAATCACGTCGCGGCGCGGCTGGCGGCCCGGGCCGCCCCGGCCCGGCGCTGGAAACGGCTGTGGGCCGGCCTGTTCGGCAACCGGGTGCCGGGCGGCGTGTTGGCCGGCCCTACCGAAATCCTGGCCACTCCCCAAGCCGTGGCCCGCTTCGAAAACAATCTGCCCGCCATCATGGAGGTGCTGGAGCTGGCCAGCCTGTACGACAAGGCCCTGGCGCCGGAGACGTGGGAGGCCATCGGCCGCTGTGCCCGGGGGCTTCCCCCGGGGGTGCCGCCGGAGGCCTGCCGGCGGTTCTTATCGATCTTGGACCGGCCTGCCCGGCTGGGCGAGTTGCTGCGGGAGATGGGGCGCACGGGGCTGTTGGAGCGGTTCGTGCCCGAGTTCGCCCATGCCCGGGGGCTGCTACAGTTCAACCAGTACCACAAGTACACGGTGGACGAGCACTGTTTGCGGGCGGTGGAGCGGGCGACCGAGTTTGCGGCCGATACGGGCCCTTTGGGCCGGGTGTACAGCGCGATCCCCTCGAAGCGGGTGCTGCACTTGGCGCTATTGGTGCACGATTTGGGGAAGGGCTATCCCGAGGACCATTCGGAGCGGGCCGGGGCCATCGCCCGAGCGGCGGGGGCCCGGCTGGGATTGCCGGCCGACGAGGCCGATCAACTGGAGTTCCTCGCCCGCCGGCACCTGCTGATGAACCACACGGCCCTGCGGCGCGACACGAGCGACGAGCAGACGGTGGTGCGTTTTGCGGCCGAGGTGGGTTCGCCCGAACGCCTCCAGATGCTGTACGTGCTGACGGCGGCCGATCTGGGCGCGGTGGGCCCCGATACGTGGACCGGGTGGAAGGCCGAGGTGCTGGCCGACTTGTTCCACCAGGCCATGCAGCACCTGGCCGGCGAAAGCCTGGGCACCAGCCGCCGCGAATACCTGGAAAGCCGCCGCCGGGCGGTCCGCCAGCGGTTGGGGCTGGATGTGCACCGGCCGGCCGTCGCCCGCCAGCTCGATGCCCTGCCGGCAGCCTATCTGATTACCACCGAGCCCGAGCAGATTGCCGAGGACCTTCGGCTATTGGCCCGCCTGGCCCCGGGCCAGGTTCACGCCCAGGCCCGCTATCTGCCCGAAAGCCAGGCGGTGCAGTTCACCATCGGCACCAGCGAGGAGGTGGCGCCGGG
>JBBIQF010000101.1:0-7162 GCA_037442445.1 Planctomycetaceae bacterium | reverse complement strand
TGACCGGGGCGCTGAGTTCCAAGGGGCTGCAAATCCTGTCGGCCCAGATTTACACGCTGGCCGATGGCATGGTTTTGGACCGCTTCTGGGTGTACGACCCGGACTACACGGGCCCGCCGCCGGAGGAGCGGCTGGAGGAGGTGTGCGAGGCGTTGCGGGAGTCGCTTCGGCCGGAGGCCCGGCCGCCCACGTTCCGCCGCCTCTGGGCCGTAGGCGCCTCGGAGCGCCCGGCGCTGGTGCGGCCGGAGAGCCGCGTGCTGGTCGATAACCACACCTCGGACCGCTACACCATCATCGACGTGATCACGCTCGACCGCCGGGGGCTGCTGTATGCCATCACCCGCACCCTGTTCGAGTTGGGCTATTCGGTGTGGCGGGCCAAGATCGGCACTTATCTGGACCAGGTGGTGGACGTGTTCTATGTGACCGATGCGGCCAGCGGCCAGAAGGTGCTTTCGGCCGAGCGGCTCCAGCACACCCAGCGGCGGTTGCTGGAGGTGATCGAGCCGGCCGACCCCGCCACGCCCTAGCGCGTGCAACAATCCAGCCAGCTTCCTCCCGGGCCGCCCCGGGCGCTCAGGCGTAGCGGCTTAGGTCGGGCTTGACGCCTTCGGGCGTGGCGTCGCTTTGCGGGTCGAACCATTCTTTCTGGAACTCGATGCGGGTGCCTTCGCGCGCGGCCTTGTTGGCCACCAGGGCGATGACGGCATCGGCCAGGGCCACCTGGGGGTGGCACCGCGGCTGGTGCTCGCGGTAGAACTCCTCGTAGGCCGCCTGGGATTTCTTGGCCGCCTCGGCCGACTCGCGGATGCACCAGGCCCAGTGCTCTAGCTCTTCGCTGTAGCCGCGGCGGGCTTCGAGCATAGCGAGGTGGCCGATGGCCATCGACTCTTCGTCTCCGTCGGGCACCACGTCGAGCGAGGCCTGCACTTGCTCGACCTGCCGGTCGCCCACCGGTTTGCGCACGCGCTTGGACGACACCCGCGTCTTGTCGGTGGTGGCGGCGACTTTATAGAGCAGGGCCTCGGTTTCGCGTTCCAGGATGAGGGTGCCGGCGGTGCCGTACACCGTCTCGCCGTAGCCCCCGAAGCCGTTGCCGTTGATCGAGGAGTACTGCACGCCGATTCTTTTCTTGCTGGCGTGGGGATCGCTGGGGTCGTAGCCGGGCGCGGGGAACTCGAAGACGCAATAGACGTGGTCTTCGATGTCGCGGTCCGGGGGAAAGATAGGCCGGTTGGCGGCCGCCGCCACGCTCAGCGGGTACTGTTTCTTTCCCTCGAACATGGCGGCGATGAAGATGCTGGCGGCGTCGAGTTGGTGGCTGCCCAGCTCGGCCATCAGCCCGCCGCCGGTGCGGTCCCACAGGCGCCAGCGGATGAGTTCCTCCAGGGCGGGCCGGCGATAGACCGCCTCCTTGCCGGTGGCCCAGTCGCGGTAGGACCACTGGGCATCCTGGTAGCCGTGTTTTTCGGCCTGGACCTTGTGGTCTTCGATCTGGGCTTTTTTGAGGGCGATTTTGGCGTCCAGCAGGCGGAGGGTTTTTTCCAGGTCGGCGCGGCGGTCGTCCTTGGCGCGGGCCAGGTCGGCCTGGGCCTTCTTGTGGGCCGATTGGAGTTCCTCCAGTTCGCGCTGGAGCAGGTCGGCATCGGGGTCTTCTTCGAGGGTCTTGACGCCGGGCGGCAGCGGCATTTTCCAACTGTCGCGGTGCGGCAGATTGCCGCGGTGCCATTGGGCGGCGATGTAATGCACATCGCCCAGCACCCCGTTGCGGATCAGCTCCACGGCGTGGTCGTAAAGGATGTTGTAGTGCCGCTGGTGGCCGGTGGCCAGATAGCGCTTGGTCTCGGCGGCCGCCCGGGCCATCTCCTTGCAATTGTGGACACTATGGCCCATGAGCTTTTCGGTCAGCACGTGGAGCCCCGCTTTCATGGCGGCGATGGCCACCGGGGCGTGCAGGAACAAGGGCAGCGCGATGATGACCGCTTCCAGGCCGTCGTTCTTGGCCTGGGCGATGAGTTCCTGCCAGGGCCCGTACACTTTCACGTGCCGGCGGGCTTCGCTTTCGTCCTTCCAGCCGTAAACCGAAAGCAGCCCAGGCCGGACCGAAACCCCCGCTTCCCCATGGAAGGCCCGGTGCAGGCTGTAGGGGCGCAGGTCGGCGATGGAGCGGACCTCGATGTACGCGGGGTTCAAAGCGCCGATAAGCACGCTGCCTTCGTCGCCGGTTCCGATGACGCCGACGCGCACCGGTTCCTTGACCTCGCCATAGCCGAAATAGTAGGAGCCCAGCCCCTTGCGCGAGGCGATGCCTTTGCGGATGCCTTGAAGGAGGAAGTCGCGGGAGGAGATTTTCTCCTTGGTGCGGCGGAGGTGCCGGCTGCCGATGGCGGCGAAGAAGTTCTCGCGGCCGACCTGGCGTTCTTCGGGGGTAAGGTACATCGCGAATCTCCGTGGGGGATGTTCGGTTCAGGCCGTGGCGGCCAGGTCCTGTTCCGGGGTGGCCGGGTGGTCGGGATCGAACCATTCTTCTTTGAACTCGATGCGCCGGCCTTGCCGGGCCGCCATGTTGGTGACCAGGGCGATCACCGCGTCGCCCAGCGCGACTTTGGGGCCGCACTTGGGCTGGTTTTCCGGGGCGGGATTGCGGATGCACCAGGCCCAGTGTTCGAGTTCCTCGGCATAGCCGCGGCTGACCGGGCCGCCGGTGCCTGCGGCGGCCAGGGCCCGCACCGGGCCGCTGGCCTGGGTGTCCAGCGTAGGCCCCGCGCCCCCACTGGTCACCTGGATGGCCGCCCCGCTGGACGGCTCGTGGAGGACTTGTTCGCGCTCCAGAATCAGTGTGCCTTTGGTGCCGAAGACGATCTCGCCGTAGCCCCCGAAGCCGTTGCCGTTGATCGACGAGTACATCACCCCGATCTTGCGGCGGCGGGCATGGGGGTCCTTGGGGTCGTAGCCCGGCGCGGGGAACTCGATGATACACATCACGTGGTCTTCGCAATCGCGGTCCACGTCGAAGATGCTGCGGGCGGCGCCGGCAGCCACGTTCAAGGGGTGTTTCTTCTCGCCACCGTGGGCCGCCGCGATGAAGATGCTGGCCGCATCGAGCTGGTGGCTGCCCAGCTCGGCCATCAGGCCCGCGGCCGTCCGGTCCCACAGGCGCCAGCGGATGAGTTCCTCGATGGCCGGCCGCTCGTACACGCCCTGGCGGTGGCGGATGCTGGCCGGCTGGTAGCCGAACTGCTCGGCCGGCGGCTGGGGTGCGGCGCCTTTCTCGCGGGCGATGCGCTCGGCCATTTCCGCCGCCGCCGTGCAACGCAGCGATTCGATCGCCGGCAGCTTGCCCGAGTGCAGCACCTGGTCCAGCACCTGGGCCTCCAGTTGCCGCACCTCGCGTTCGAACTTCTCGATATCGCGGCCCCGGGCCGCGTCGCGCCGCTTGCGGGCCTCGGCCAGACGGCGGGCCAGCGCGTTGGCCTTCTCGTCGTCTTTCACCCCCGGCGGCAACGGCTGCTGCCAGCTATCCCGGCCCGGCAGATTGCTGCGGTGCCACTGGGCCCGAATGTAATGCAGGTCCCCCAGCACCCCGCGCTGGATCTTCTCCGTGGCCTGGGCATACAGGATGTTGTAATGCCGCTGGTGGCCGGTCGCCAGAAGCAATCCGGTCTGCTTGGCCACCCGGGCCATCTCCTTGCACTGCCCGACGCTATGGGCCATGAGCTTCTCGGTCAGCACGTGCAGGCCGCGCTGCATGGCGGCGATGGCCACCGGGGCGTGCAAGAACAGCGGCAAGGCGATGATCACGCCTTCCAGGCCGTCCTCCGCGGCATGGTCCAGAAGCTCTTCCCACGGGCCGTACACCTTGACGTGCCGGCGGGCCTCGGTCTCGTCCTTCCAGCCATAGACGGAAAGCAAGCCCGGCCGGACCGGCACCCCGATTTCGCCGTGGAACGCCCGGTAGATGTTGTAGGGGCGGATGTCGGCGATGGCCCGCACCTCCAGAAAATTGGGGTTCAGGGCGCCGATCAGCACGCTGCCTTCGTCGCCGGTGCCGATGACGCCCACGCGCACCGGCTTGCAAAGCGACTTCTCGTAACCGAAGTAAAACGCCCCCAACCCGCCGCCTGCGGCGGCGCCGGCCAGCAGGGTGCCCTTGAGGAAATCGCGGCGGGGGAAATCGCCCGAACCGCTCGTCGGCGCTGGGGTATTGGGCATCGGATAGCTCCTCGGCGGATAGCTCCTCGACAATGGCTAGGAAGTTGCGTGGCGGTTACGGGGTCTTGGCGGCCGGGGGGCCCGGCTTCCGGCAGCACCCGCACAGCAGGCGGTGGACGAAGAAGTCCAGGCCCGCCCATCGCCCGGTGCACGTCGTGGCAATCACCAACAGCGCCAGCATCTCCACGAAATCCTTATTGACCAAAAGCGCGTGGCCCACCACCGGCGGGTCCGGCGGGTAGAGCCCCGGCCAGGCCGGCTGGGTCATCACCACAAAGGCCATGAACGCCGCTCCGCCCAAGGCGGCCAGCCGGGTAAACAGCCCCGCGATCAGGCACAACCCGATGGCCGTCAGCCCGTACGTGACCGCGAAATCCAAGAGCTCCAGGCGGGACCAGTGCAGTGGATTCCAGGGCGACACGGCCGGCCCGCGGGCCTTCTGCTCGGCATCCAGTACGTTGCCGACGGCCTCTTGGAACTGGCGGCCCAGGGTCTCCAGCTCCGAAAGCCAGGGGTTCACCTCCCGCCGGAGTTCCCGCTCCCGATCCCACTCGCGCTGCCGCTGGTACAGCGCCAGGTTGCGCCCCCGGCTGTTCTCGAACCGCTGCCGGCTTTCGAAATGCGCGAGGATTTCCTCGGCATGATCGGCCACGTACTGCCGTGCCGACGAGGCGTACCGTTCCAACAGGGCGTCGATCGCCTTCGATTGTTCGTCGCTCGTCTGGTAGAACGTCTTCGTACGCTCCGCGAAATCCTTCCACGCATCCAAGTAGGCCGATAGCCGGTACTTCGGCCAGCGCCCTAGCACCTTGCCGGTGGCGTCCTTCGGCTCCTCATAGACCGGGTTGCCTTGGGCATCGGTCTCGACGGCCAATTGGGGCTTGCCCGACTCGAAGGTGATGCCTAGCCGCTGCCGGCCGTCTAGGTCCGGCAGCATGGCGTAGAACAAGGGGGCCACGGGGCCTTTGGCCTCGCTCAGAAACGGGGCGGCCGAGAACCTGTCGGCATGTTTGATCTTCCACACGCCCTCGTAGAGGAAGTGGAAGCCCAGGCCCAGGCGGAGGATGACCAGCATCACCGCCGCGGCCACGCCAAGGGTGATTCGGTGAGTGTTCAGGGGAGACCTCCTCGTAGGGCTAGGGTGCCGGCCGACTTGCCCGGGTGGGCCCTCGGCGGGTCGGGGGTCACTCCCGCCGCGGACCAGGCGGGCGGGATGCGACATCGGGCGACACGGCCCGCAAGGCTGGACCCATTGGAAGCCATGGCCAAGCGCCAAAGCCGCCAAGCCCTGCGGGACGCTTACCGGGTGGGCTTAGGGTGATGTTCGGGGCGCCGCCCTATCTGTCTTTCCCTGCATTGTAATCTCGTCGGCCGGAATACTCTACTGGTTGGAACTGGGCGATGCCATATATGAGGGGTGACTTTATACCAAAATATATGGACCAGCAGGCGGTAGGATAGGCGGGAGACACCGGCTGGAGGGACCCGCAGGGCACGGTCTCGATCGCTTGCGGGAATGCTCTTGCCAGGATTTGGGCGGCATATCGATACCGCCCCGCAGCATAACCAGGATGGGTGGTATATACCCACACCTCAGTATTTTTCACGGTCCGTTGTCTGGGCGAATTGACACACCTAGCGGCCGTTGGGGACAATGGGTTGCTTTCGGAACCGCCCTCGGGCTTGGAAGTATAGTTAGATTGAGCAGAAAGTGCCCTCGTGGAGGTCGAGACTTCCCGCGCGTCCCCGTCGTGCTGGCGGGGCCAGTCGCCGTTTTCCCGGTACGTTGCCTCGGTTGAACCTCGTAGCCCAAGCTCTGAACCTCGCGAACCCGCCGTTTTGGAGGAACCTGCCGTGCCAGCCCCCTGGATCACCTACCGGCCCGAAATCAAGGTCCTGGACTGCACCATCCGCGATGGCGGCCTGGTGAACGATCACCGATTCGAGGACGGCTTCGTCAAGGCCATCTACCAGGCCTGCGTCGAAGCGGGGATCGACTACATGGAGATCGGCTATAAGGCCTCCAAGAAGCTGGCCGCCCGCGACCAGTTCGGCTGCTGGAAGTTCTGCGACGAAGACGACCTGCGTCGCGTGGTGGACGACAATCCGACGCCGTTGAAGCTGTCGGCCATGGCCGATGCCGGCAAGACCGACTGGCGCACCGACATCCTCCCCAAGAAGCACAGCGTGTTGGACATGATCCGCGTGGCCTTCTATGTCCACCAGGTGGCCGAGGCCGTGGACATGATCAAAGACGCGGCGGACAAGGGGTACGAGACCTCGGCCAACCTGATGGCGGTGTCGCGGGCCACCGAAATGGAGATCGAACAGTGTTTGGAGCTCTTGGCCGATTCGCCGGCCGACGTGCTGGTGGTGGTCGATAGCTTCGGCGCGCTGTACTCCGAGCAGATCGAGATCTTAGTCAAGAAGTACCTCCAGTACGCCAAGCCCAAGGGCAAGGAGGTGGGCATCCACGCGCACAACAACCAGCAACTGGCGTTTGCCAACACCATCGAGGCCATCATCCACGGCGCCAACCGGGTGGATGCGACCATGGCAGGCCTCGGACGCGGCGCAGGCAATTGCCCCATGGAACTATTGATCGGGTTCTTGCGCAACCCCAAGTTCCGCATCCGGCCTGTGTACCAGGTGGTGCAGGATTACCTGCTGCCGCTCAGCCGCCAGGTCGAGTGGGGGCCTTACGTGCAGTACATGATCACCGGGCAGTTGAACCAGCACCCGCGGAGCGCCATCGCCGCCCGGGCCAGCGACCAGCGCGACAACTACGTGGCCTTCTACGACAAGCTAATCACGGAAGAGTAGGCCAGGGAGGGTGCATGCTTGGCACGCGGGCGGGCGCTGGGAATGACGAATGTCGAAAGACAAATGTCGAATGACCAAGCACCAACGACCAACTACCAATGAGGGGGGTACTCACCGCTACCGAGCC
>JBBIQF010000100.1:8067-20765 GCA_037442445.1 Planctomycetaceae bacterium | reverse complement strand
CGGGCCGGGCGTGACCGACGTGTGGATCGACGATCTGGACGTGGCCCACCACGTGGGTCCGCCCCCCGAGGTGGCGGCCGCCGGGCCGGCCACGGCACTGCCCACCGGCGGGGTGCTTGGCGCCCGGCTGCCCGGACCGGCCCTGCGGGACGCGGGGGCACCGGCCGAGCCGCGGCGCGGGCCAACCCTCTCCGGATCGCTGCTGCGGATCGACGACCGCGAGATCTTCCCGCGGATCATCGAATACCGGGGCGAGCCCCTGGGATTGTTGCGGCAGTTGGGTTTCAACACCGTGGCCCTGGCCCAGGTGCCCAGCGCAGAGATGCTGGAGGAAGCGGGCCGACTGGGGCTATGGATCATCTGCCCCCCGCCGTTTTCACCCCGGCCCGAGGGGGCTAGCCAGACCGAAGGTCCCTTGCCGGAAATCGGCCCCCTTTTCGACCGCGTGCTGGCCTGGGACTTGGGGAGCGGCCTGGGGGCCAAGCACTTGGCGGCCACGACGGCTTGGGCCCGGCAGGTCAAGTCGTCTGACCGCCGCTGTCCCGGCCGGCCCCTCGTCTGCCGGCCCACCAGTCAGTTGCGGGCCTACAGCCGGGCGGTGGATATCCCCATCCTGGGCCGCGGCGTGCTGGCTACCGGGCTGGATCTATCGGATTATGCCCAGTGGCTTCGCCAGCGCCCCAGCTTGATGGTCCCCGGGGGGCCGTTCTGGACGACCATCGAGACGCAGCCGGCCGAGCTGTTGCGCCGCCAGTGGTCGGCCTTGGGCCAGGAGCCCGCAACTGCCGCGTTTTCGCCGGAATCGGTGCGCCTGCTGGTGTACACCGCCATCACGTCGGGCAGCCGCGGGCTGTGGTTCCAATCGAGCAGTCCCCTTACGGCCGAGGATGCGGAAACGCGGCTGCGGGCCTTGACGCTGGAGCTATTGAACCTGGAAGTGGAACTCATGGAGCCCTGGGCCGCGGCCGGAAGCGTGCTGGCCACCGTTCCGGGCAGCGAGCCGGCGCTGGTGGCGACCCTGTTGCAGACCAATCACGCCCGACTGCTGGTGCCGATCTGGTCGCCGCCGGGTAGCCAGTGCGTGGCGGGGCAGGCGGCCGCCCATGACTTGAGCTTCCTGGTGCCCGGCGTGCCGGAAACGAACAAGGCGTATTGGATGCTGCCGGGGGAACTGCGCCCGTTCCATCCGCCGCGCAAAGCCGGAGGGGTACGGATCACGGTGGACGAGTTCGACCTGACGGCGTTGGTGATGCTCACGCAGCACCCCACGGTGGTGGCCGCCATGGGCCGGCGTGCCGCGCAGACGGGCCGGCGCTCGGCCGAAATCCTCCGCGAACTGGCCGCCTGGCAACTGCGGCGCGATGCCGACCTGGCCGGACGCCTGGCAGTACCCAATCCTGCGGTGCGGCACGCGGCCTACCTGGCCGAGGCCCACAAACATCTCCTGGCGTGCGACCGGCAGATGGGCCTGGGCAACCTTTCTGCGGCATCGCTGGCCGCCTGCCGGGCCACGCGCCCCTTGCGACTCTTGGAGCGCGAGCATTGGGAGGCGGCCGTGCGCCCGCTGAACTCGCCGGTGGCCAGCCCCCCGGCCGTCACATTCGCCACCCTCCCCTGGCATTGGCGATTGATGGAGCAGGTGGCGGCCAGCCGGCCCGGGCCGTCCCTCTTGCCCGCCGCCGATTTCGAGGACCTGCCCGCCGTCTTCGCCGCGGGATGGCAACACTTCCAGCACCCGCATCCCGAGTTGCACACTGAAGCCGAGCTAGCGCCGGCTGCGGCGCACGGGGGAAAATTGGGACTCCGCCTGGCCGTCTCTAGCCCGCAAAAGGCCGAACCGGCCGTCATCGAATCGCCCCCTGTCTGGATCACCAGCCCCGCGGTGCCGGTAGCGGCCGGGCAACTGCTCCGTATCCAGGGATGGGTCAACATCCCCCAACCTATCCGGGGCAGCGTGGACGGCCTGTTGGTGCTCGACTCCCTCGGCGGCGAACCGTTGGCGTATCGGGTGCGCCACACCCAGGGATGGCAGCAATTCGTGTTGTATCGCGTGGCCACGCAAACCGGCACGATGTCGGTTACGTTCGCCCTGGCCGGGCTGGGCGAAGCCTTCCTCGACGATGTCGAGATTCAACCCCTCGGCCCGGCCATCCCCTCGGCGCAATAGCGTGGCGCTTGGCCCTGGGTGGGCAGGGGTGACAAGGCCTCGGCGGTGCGTTATATTGGCCTGCGCTTAGGCCCTTGGCCCAGTCCCATGCAAAGGCCCAATACGATCGCAACCAGGAGTTGACCCATGAAACGATTGCTGGCAGGCGTAATGGCAGGCGTGCTGGCCTCGGCGGCATACGCGGCCGAGACCATCCCCCCGACAAAGCACCCCGATTCGCGGACCTGGGAAGACCTTTTCGCACCGGACCTGTCGAACGCCTCGTTCTCCCAGGGCGTATGGTCGTTCCAGGATGGGGTCCTTTCGGCCACGCAAGACCAGTGCATCTGGACCAAGAAGGAATACGAGAACTTCATCTTGGATCTGGAGTTCAAGAACGCTCCTGGCACCAACAGCGGGGTGATTGTCTATTGCAGCGATCCGAAGAACTGGATTCCGAACTCTATCGAAATCCAGATTGCCGACGACTTCGCCCCCCGCTGGGCCAAGAGCCCCAAGACGTGGCACTGCGGGGCGATCTTCGGCCGGCTGGCACCCTCGCAAAGCGTGGTCAAGAAACCCGGCCAGTGGAACCGCATGACCATCACCTGCCACGGGCCGATGATCTACGTGCTACTCAACGGCAAGCAGGTTACGGCCATGGACATGCGCAAGTGGACCGACCCCAAAAAGAATCCCGATGGCAGCGAGATCCCACCCTGGCTGAGCCGGCCGGCCGCCGAACTTCCGACCAAAGGCATCATCGGACTGCAGGGCAAACACGGCGACGCCCCCATCTATTTCCGCAACGTGAAGATCAAGAGCATCGCCCCGTAGCGCCTCGATCGCGCGGTGAAGGCACCCGGATAAGCGAGCGGGGCCCATAGCCGCCGCCTGGCATGGGTGCAGGCCCGTTTGCGGATTCCGGGGCCAGCACATGGCATGTATGGATGTTGAAGCGCTTCTGGTCGAGCATATCGAAGGGCCGCTGCTGATCCTTGCCGGCCCGGGCAGCGGCAAGACGCGGGTCATCACCCATCGCATCGCATATCTGCTGCACAAGGGGGTGCGGCCCGAAAACATCCTGGCCCTGACCTTTACCAACAAGGCGGCCGAGGAGATGCGGAGCCGGGTTGAGCGCCTGGTCCCCGCCCAGACCGTGTGGATGGGCACTTTCCACCGGTTTTGTGCCCGGCTGCTGCGCCAGTATGCCCCGGCGGCGGGCCTCAACGAGGATTTCGTGATCTACGACACCGAGGATAGCGCCCGCGCCTTGGGAGCGGTGTTATCGCGGATGGGCGTGGATAAGTCGCATGTGGCCCCGGCAGCCGTGGCGGCGGCCATCAGTTGGGCCAAGAACCACCTGGTGGGCCCCGAGGAATACCGGCCGCGTGCCGGCCACCCCCTCGGCGCCCTGGTGGCCCGGGTGTATCCGGCGTATCAGGAGCGCTTGCTGCGGGCCAATGCGGTCGATTTCGACGACTTGTTGCTCCACGTCGCCCGCCTGCTTCGCGACCATCCCGAAATCCGCCGCACCCTGGACCACCGCTACCGCTTCGTGCTGGTCGATGAGTACCAGGACACCAATCTGGCCCAGTACGCCATTGCCCGGGCGCTGTCGATCGACCATCCCAACCTGGCGGTCACCGGCGACCCGGACCAATCGATCTACGGCTGGCGCGGGGCCAACCTCAACAACATTCTGGAGTTCGAGAAGGATTTTCCGAACGTCAAGGTGGTCCGGCTGGAGCAGAACTACCGCAGCACGCAGCGGATTCTGCGGGTGGCTGCGGCGCTGATCGCCCACAATGTCCGCCGCCGGCCGAAGGCGCTTTTCACCGAAAACGGCGAAGGCGTCCCCGTGCGTCTGGTCACCTATGCCACCGAGCGCCACGAGGCCGAGGCGATCGCCTCGAGCATTGCCCAGGCCGTGGCGTCGGGGCGGCGGCGGCCACGCGATTTTGCCGTGTTCTATCGGGTCAACGCCCTGTCGCGGGGCGTGGAACTGGCCCTGCGCCGCCAGGGAGTGCCCTACCAGGTCGTGCAGGGCGTGGAGTTCTTCAGGCGCAAGGAGATTCGCGACGTTCTGGCCTACTTGCGCCTGATCCAAAACCCGCGCGATGATGTCGCATTCCTGCGAATCGTCAACGAGCCGCCCCGCGGCCTGGGGCCCACCAGCCTCCGGCGTTTGGGCGACTACGCGGCCCAGCACCGCTTGGCGCTGGTCGAGGCCGCACGCCAGGCGGCCAGCATCCCCAACCTGAGCCGCCGGGCCGCCAGCACCCTCCAACAGCTCGTGGCCATGCTCGACCGCCTGGTGGCCAAGGCGGATTGCCCGATAAAAAACCTCCTTTCCCATGTGCTGGCCGAGTCCGGCTACAAGGCCCGCTTCGAAAACTCCACCGCCGAGGAAGACCAGCAGCGGCTGGCCAATATCGAAGAGCTGCTGACCGTCGCCCGCCAGTTCGACCAGCGCCAGCCCCACCCCCAATCGCTTGCCGACTTTCTGGAAGAACTGAGCCTGGTGGGCGACACCGACGACTGGCAGCCCGACAGCGACCGCGTGACCTTGATGACGCTGCATGCCGCCAAGGGACTCGAGTTCCCCGTGGTGTTCCTCATCGCCTGCGAGCAGGGCATCTTGCCCCACGAGCGGAGCCGGGAGGATCCCGAGCAGTTCGAAGAGGAGCGCCGGCTGATGTTCGTGGGCATGACCCGGGCCCAGGAGGAACTCCAGATCAGCCGGGCGGTGTACCGCGATTTTCGCGGCCAGAACCGCATGATGGTCCCCAGCCCGTTCCTCATGGAATTGCCCCGGGCAGAGATGGACTGCCGCGACGAGAGCGCAACCATCGTGCCCGACCCGACGTGCCAGTTGGTCCCCGAGCCCCCGGAGCCGGCCTTGGTGGAGCCCTCGGCCGAGGACGTGCGGGACGAGCCGGCCGGCACTCCGGATTTGCTTGCGCCGGCCGGCGGGGTGGCGGCCCGGCCAGGCGAAACGCTCCGCCGGCCGCCCGCCAGCTTGCGCCTGGTAACTGCGGCCGAACTGGCCGGCGCGACGCCCCCCGCTCCACCCTCGCCCGATGATTTCTACCACGGCATGACCGTCCTCCACCCCGACAAAGGTGTCGGGGTCGTCGTGGCGCTCAGCGGCCAAGGGGCCAAGCGGACCGCCACCGTGGACTTCCGTTCCACGGGCCAGCAGGAGAAGTTCGTCATTGCCACCAGCGGGCTTCGGCCTTTGCGCTAAAAGGCAGAAAGCAGCGAGGAGCCGGGAACGAGCCGCCGGGTTCACCCCGGCAAAAGCCTGCGGGCTTGCACGCCCGCCTAGTCGGAAGGAAACGGCGGGGGCTCGCCGTTCATCTCGTGCAGGGCGTTGCGGGCGGCCCGCTGTTCGGCCTCCTTCTTATTCCGGCCCCAGGCCGGCGGATAGCGGTGCGAACCGATCTGGGCCGACACCTTGAAACACTTGCTGTGGTCCGGCCCTTTCTCGTCGAGCAACTGGTACGTGGGCGTCACGCCATGCTCGCGCTGCGCCACCTGTTGCAGGAGCGACTTGTAGTTGCCCCCCACGTCGCCCTCGGCGGCGGCTTCGATCTCCGGCTGGAGCCAGCGCTCGATGAAGGGGCGCACGGCCGCATGGCCCCCATCCAGGTAAATGGCCGCGATCAACGACTCGAACACGTCGGCCAATAGCGAGCTGGGCACCGTAGGCGTGCTGCTCATCCCCTTGCCGAGGATCAAAAAGTCCTTCAGCCCCAAGGCCTGGCTGATGCGGGCGCATGTCTGCCGGCTGACCACGATGGACTTCAGCCGGGTGAGGTCCCCTTCCAGATAGTCGGGGAACGTGCGGTAGAGCATCTCGCAGACCACCGCCCCCAGAATGGCGTCGCCCAGAAACTCCATGCGCTCGTTGGAGGCCAGGCGGTGCATTGCCCCGGAAGCATGGGTCAGGGCCGCCCGCAAAAGACCCTTGTCGCGGAACTCATAACCGATCCGTTCTTCGCACGCCCGAAGCGACGCTAATTCGGCGTCCACTTCGGCCGACAGGTCCGTACCCATGACACCCAAAAGCTACGACCTTGCCCCAGAATCGTCCATTAAGAATCTACCAGATAAGAGGAGAGATGTCAACCCCAGGCGCGGGGGTTCCAGGGGGTGGCCTGCCCGGCAATGCGAGCGGTAGGACGAACCGCGACCAGCGCACCCCAATTGTGGTGCAGCCGTCCCGGCTGCCTGTGCTCTGGCCGTCCCGGCTGCATCCCTGCCTGCACGATGCCCGCGCTCCGCTACTGCCGGGCACCCAAGGCCCCGGCCACGATGCTCCGGCCCAGGCGTAGGATCACCAAGATCACCGGCAATAAGGCCAGGCACACGCCCACCACCACGGGAATCCACACGCCCAGCACCAAAAAATGCGGTTCCAGCACCATCCACAATCGGGCCCAGAAGACGATCACTGCGGCAGCGGCCAGGCACAGGTACGGACCGTAGGGGATTTCCGAGTCGCGGCGGACCAGCACCAAGGGCACCCCGATGGCGATGCCGGCCAACGGGGCGAGGAAGAATACCATCAGTGCCCCCTGCCAGCCGAGGAAAGCGCCCAACGTGGCCATCAGCGTCACATCGCCGAACCCCATGGCTTCGCGGCGCAAGGCCAAAGTGCCCAGCACGCGGACGATCCACACCACGGCGGCGCCGCCGGCCATGCCCACCAGCGAACTCAGCAACCCTACCCAGTGCCATCCGCCCTGGCGCCACACGGCGACGATGGCCAGGGTGCCAACCGCCCCCATCAACAGGATGCGGGGTGTGGAGGGCGAGCGGGCCAAGCGGGCCAGCATCAAGGCCGCTGCCCGGCACCAGCCGTGCCGGCTGTACCATGTGCGGTGCAAGAGGGCCACGCACCATAGCCACCAGCAGGCCAGGCCAGCCCCCAAGAGCCAGGGGCGGCCTAGGTCCCGTTCCCACCCGCGCCACACGTGCGGCGAGACGACGGTCAGAAAACCGAAATCGATCTGCTGGGCCCCCTGCGGGCCCCACACCCGCCACGGAACCGGCAACAGCGAAAAGGGCAGGGCGGCCGAAAGCCCCAGGCCGACCAGCGTACCGGGCACCGTCAGGGCGTCGGGGATAGTCTTTTCGTCGATATCGATGAGCGAGGTGGTAACGATCAGCCACAGCACCGCGGCGTGGGCCAGAAACGCAGCGTGCAGCCGGTGCAGATTGGCTTGTCCGACCCATGCCGGCGCCAGGGGGTGCAAGAGCCCCATCTGGCCGATTTCCCAAGCATACAGCCCGGCCAGGGCCAGGCCGAAAAAGACCTCCACCGCCATGGGGCGGACCCAGAAACCCTTGCCGTGCAAGGCGGCCTCCCGCCGCAGCCCCCACCAGCCGAGGATGGGAACCCGGTCCCACCAGCGCCGGGCTGGGGCCTCGGGAGCGGGTGCGAACCAGGGGTCGATCGGCCGGCGGTGCCACGCCAGGCGGTAGATGGCCACGTTGGCCAGCGCACCGGCCAGCACGCCGACCACAAACAGCGTGGCCAGGCGCACGTCCCAGGGAATGGCCAACCACAGGTTCAGTGCAGCCGGCGGGTTCACGGCACCTCCTCGGGTTGGGGAGAGAGCCCGAGGCGGGCGAGGATTTCGTCGGCCAGGGCGTCCGGGTCGCGCTTGTCGGTATCGACCACCAGGTGGGCGGTCTGGCGATAGATGGGCTCGCGGACCGACAGGAGGTGGACGATTTCTTCGAGTTCGCCGCGCCCGGTGAGACTGGGGCGCCGGCCTGGGGTGGTGGGGTCGGCCGACATGCGGGCCAGGATGGTTTCCGGCTGGGCGACCAGCCACACCACTTTGCCCCCTGCGCGCATGGCCTGGCGGGTCTCGGCCCGCAGCGGCGCACCGCCGCCGGCGGCCAGCACCAGCCGGTCCCGCTGGCATAGCTCGCAGGTGACCTGGGCCTCCAGGTCGCGGAAGGCCGGTTCGCCGTCTTCGGCGAAGATGCGAGCAATGGCCTTGCCCGCCCGGCGTTCCACCTCGACGTCGGCATCGACCCACTCCCAGCCCAGGCGCTGGGCCAAGAGCCGAGCCAACGTGCTCTTGCCCGTTGCCCGATAACCGATCAGCACGATGTTCATTTGGTGGACCACCCGTTGCAAAGGCTCAGTTGCGCCAATCCGCGCAGCGCCGCGCACGTGGGGCACTGCGGCCGCAAAGCGGCATGGCGCAATCCCGCAGCACAACCATCCCAGCCCCTTGTGGTGCAGCCGTCCCGGCTGCTTGGGTGCGGGCAAGATACTTTGGCTCCGCTTTTTTGTCGCACAACGGTGCGTGTCCCTCTAGCGCCGCTGGACCAGAAAAAGCTGCTCGACCACATGCAAAGGCCGGTTGCGGAAACTCCTGGCCCCGCGGAACGCATTGTACCGCGTTTCGATCACCTCGATCGAGCCGAGCCGGCCGAGCATGGCCATCATCTCCTCCGGCCCGATGAATCCCTCGTTGTTGTACGAAACGAGCAAGAATGGGGCATCGATGGCTTCCAGCAGGTCGGCCAACAGAACCCGGGACCGGCACCGCAGGTTATAGCCCGAGCGTTGCCAGTCGGCCGGGATGCCCGACACCCGGCTGATCCGCCGCGGCCGGCGGTACCGCACCAGCAGGTTCAGCATGAAGTAGTTCGAGCCGTAGGGGTGCTGGTTATACGGGGGGTCGAGGTACGCCAAGTCCAGGCCGCGGAGTTGCCGCGCCGCCTGATTGGCGTCTTGTTGCAGCACCTGCCAGTCGCATTCGAAGCGGCTGAGCACCGGCACGTCGAGCCGGATGGGGGCCAGGATGCGCCCCAAAGCATCGCGGCCGCTGCCCCCGAACTGCCCCACCCCCGTGTGCCGATTCTTGTAAAAGCCTTTGAAAACGCCGGCCGTGTTGGCATGGATCGAGGCCTCGCTCAATAGCGGGCCCAACAAGAGGTCGCGCCACTCGGCAGGCATCTGGCCGATCAGCCGCCGGTAGTTGTCCAGCCGGCGGGCGTTTTGCCGCGTATAAAAAACCCGCTCGCCGGGAAGGATATGGGCTTCGTCCCGGGGGGCGTACAGTTGTTCGATGAAGCCGGGCGGCAGCGGCTCGGCCAGGACGCGGCGGTTCAGGTCATCCACGGCGGCCCGCAGCCCCGCCCAATCGACCGTGCTGCGGTTGCGGAGGTAGCACCGGCCGATGACCGCCGCATAGTCCTCGATATCGTTGCTGACCACCAGCGAGGCATGGGCCTTGAAGAACCGCGCCACCACGCCGGACCCGCTGAACGCGTCGAACACCCGCAGCCGCCGCTTGCCCAGGCGCCTCTTGACCTGCTCGACGGCCTGGCCAATGGGCCCCAAGAGGCTCCGCTTGTTTCCCAAATAGGTAATCAGTTGCCGGGCCAGATACGCGGGGTCCTCGCCCGAAGCCTCTGGTGCCAAAGAGCACGGCCGCGCCGGCGCAAGGCACCGGCGGGCGGCCAAAGCAGCGTGGGGCTCCCCCCCGCACCCTGCACCGTCTGCGGAATGCCTTGGTTGCGGGCTCATCCCCGAGCCGCCGAAGTGGCCTGCTTGATCACATCGCGCATCAAGTCGGCCGGACCGTCCTGGCCGGTAAACAGCTTGAACTGGATCCACGCCTGGCGCACGAACATATCGACGCCTGTGATGACCGTGCAGTTGCGGGCCCGGGCATCCTTGATCAACAGGGTATTCTCGGGATTGTACACCACATCGAAGACGATCATCGACGGGCGCAAGTGGGCCTTGGGGAAGGGGGTCTGGTCCACATTGGGATGCATGCCGATGGGCGTGCAGTTGACGAGGATTTCGGCGCTGACCGTGTGGCGGCGGTCCCAGGAAACCTCCTGGCAATCGAGTTTTTCGGCCAGTTCGCGGGCCCGCTCTTCGTCGCCATCGGCGAGGATTACCTGCGCCCCCCGGCGCACCAGGCCATAGGCGATGGCCTTGCCCACGCCCCCGGCCCCAAGGATCAGGCACGTCTTGCCCTCCAGCGTGCCGAGGGGGTGGTCGGCGGCCACCGCGGCCTCCAGGCTGTCCATCGCCGCCCGATAATCGGTGTTGTAGCCCAACAGCTTCGAGTCGCGCAATAGGATGGTATTGGCCGCCCCGATGCCCCGCACAGCGCCGTCGGCCTCGCTGAGCTTTTCCACCACCGCTTCCTTGTGCGGGATGGTCACGCTCAGCCCGCGGATATCCAGCTCCTCGGCATGGTCCAGGAACTCGAACAGATGCTCGCGCATCACCCGGAACGGCACGTACACCTTGTCCATCTTGAAATGGCGGAAGGCCGCGTTGTGGATCAGCGGGCTGAGGCTGTGCGCCACCGGGTCGGCCACCACGCCGTACACCTCGGTGTCGGCCCGGATCTCGTCGTAGCGGTACACATCGCGCATCTGCTCGAAGGAGAGCTGCCCAGGGGCCAGCACCCGCTCGGAGGAAAACGTGGCATAGGTGAACGGCGCGCCGTACTTGCCGCACAGGATGCGCGTGGGGGTACCGATCTCGCCCATGCATATCCCCACGGTGGGCACCTTGCTCTGCCGCACCAGCCGAAGCATGCGGAGGTTATCCAGCGGGCTGTTGGCCATGGTGGCTAGCTTTACGATGTCGGCATCCAGGCTCGCCAGCCGGCGGTGGATGGCCTCCAGGTCGTCGGGCGTCTTGCGGAAATCGTGGAAGCTGATGATCCGCTTGGTCTTGCCATAGCGGGGGATGCGGGCCGCCACGTCTTCCTCCAGGTCCACATACTCCACCCCCTCCGCGATTGCCGTGCGCAACAGCAATAGCCGCTGCTCCTCGGTCCCTGCCCACTTGCCCCCCTCCTGCTCGCGGCGGCAGGTGATGATGACCGGCCCGGGACGCTCGGCGATCAGCCGCTTGATGGAGACCTCGCCCCGGATGTAATCGACCCGCAGTTCGACCAGCTTGGCGCCCTGCTCGACCAGGTGCCGGTGCTCGGCGATCATGTGGCGATGGCGCCCACGCCCAATGCTCACGCAAATCATGGTGCAACCAGGGGCTGAAAAGGGAAGAACCAACCCGGCCAGCGCTTGCGCGCATGCCGCAAGACCGTATTTTGGGCGATGGCGCGGGAAAAATCAAACCCCCGGGCAGCCGGCCCACCCCTGGTTTTTGGGCACAAAGGTGGTACACTACCAGCCGTCCAGCCACACCTCCAAGGCGCCGCATCGCCGGAGGGCGAGCCGCCGGGAAGTAGCGGGGAGCGGGGAGCAGGCAGCAGGGAGCGTACACGAACGAGCCCCCGGATTTAGCCCGGCGGTCCGGCCCGACCCGCAAGGGGGTTGCATGCGGCGGTGGCGCGGCATCCAACGCAGTTGCAGGAGATGGTCCAACCATGAAAGCAGTCCTCATTGCTCCGCGGAAATACATCCAAGGCCGGGGCGTGCTCCGCGAGATCGGTACGTACTTGAAGCTTCTGGGGCAGCGGCCCTTGCTGTTGTGGGACGAGTGCGTCCGCGGGCTGGTCGGCCAGGTGGTGCTGGAGAGTGTCCAGGCCGCCGGGCTGGACCCGGTGGACGTGCTCTTCCAGGGCGAATCGACCAAGGAGGAGGCCCAGCGGGTGGCGGAGGTGGCCCGCCAACGGGCCGCCGACATCGCCGTGGGCATCGGCGGTGGCAAGACGTTGGACACGGCCAAGGCCGCCGCCGTCTTCGCCGGGCTGAAGATGGTCACCGTGCCCACCATCGCCTCCAACGACTCGCCCACCAGTGCCGCCAGCGTGTGGTACGATGCCCAGGGCAATTGCATCGGCTGGGATTGCTGGCCCTTCAATCCCGACATCGTGCTGGTGGATAGCCAGGTGATCGCCAACGCCCCGGTCCGGGCGTTCGTGGCGGGTATGGGCGATGCCCTGGCCACCTGGCTGGAGGCCGAGGCCGCGTACAAGACCCGGGCCATCAATCTGGCCGGCGGCGTGCCCACCCTGGCGGCCATGACCCTGGCCCGCCTGTGCTTCGACACCCTCTTGGAGTACGGTATCGAGGCCCGCCAGGCCGTCGAACTCCATACCCTCACTCCCGCGGTGGAAAAAGTCATCGAGGCCAACGTGCTGCTGTCGGGCTTGGGCTTCGAGAGCGGCGGCCTGGCCACCGCCCATATGATCGCCAATGCCCTGCCTTCCTTCCCCGAATGCAAGCACTTCATGCATGGCGAAAAGGTGGGCTTTGGCATCATCAGCCAGTTGTGCCTGGACGACGAGATGAGCACTGCGGCCATCTACCGCATCGTGGACTTCGAGATCGCCATCGGCCTGCCGGTCACCTTTGCCGACCTCAACCTCCAGGGCATCGGGCGCGACCGGCTCAAGCAGATCGGCGATATCTGCGCCGGCGAAGGGTCGCTGTGCCGCAACCATCCCTTCCGGGTAACCTCGGAGGACGTGGTCGATGCCATGATCGCGGCCGATGCCCTGGGCCAGCGCCGCAAACAGGCCCTGGGCAAGTGACCGGGCCGGGCGCCGGGCCGGCGTTCGGTCCCGCTGGCCCGTACTGTCTG
>JBBIQF010000100.1:256-8057 GCA_037442445.1 Planctomycetaceae bacterium | reverse complement strand
GCTGTGGTTCCGTCACGGTCCTTCCGCCAGCAGGGGAGTTCGCTGCCATGAAAACGCCTCACCGGATGCGTGGTTTCTGGGTACTGGCCGCCGCCTTGGCCCTGGTGGCAAGCGCTGCCGGCCAATGGGCATCCGCCGCCGGGCAACCGGGCGAACCGCCCGCAGCCGGGGCAAAAAAGAAAGAGGGGCGCAAGAAGGCCCCGGCCCGGAAGGCGAAACCCGCTTCGCCGCTCAAGCAGGCCGAACTGCTCGTCGAACTCCCCGACTCGTGCAATACGCCCGACGGCATGGCCCTGTTGCCTGGCGGCGATATCATCCTTTCGGTGCCCAACTTCAACGACAAGAAGGCGCCGCCTTTGCTGATGAAGATCACCCGCGACAACCGCCTGGAGGAGTTCTACCGCCTGCCCAAGAACCCTGATACCGGGCGCATGGGGCCCATGGGCATCGTCGCGGCGCCCGGCGGCGACCTCTACCTGGCCGATAACCAGATTTTCCACGACCCCGACGGCAAGCCCATGCTCTTCGGCAAGTCGCGCCTGGTGCGCATCGCCGTCAAACAGGGCAAACCCGTCGAGGTGGTGCCGGTGGTCACCGGCTTCAATGTCTCCAACGCCGTGGCCATCCGCGACGGCTATGTCTATGTGAGCGAGACCATCCTGGAGCCGGGCAGCCAGCCGCTGACCAGCGGCGTGTTCCGCTTCAAGCTGGGCGAAGAGGGGGTCCAGCTCCGCCAGCCCCTCAAGGACGACCCGCATCTGATCGCCACCATCCTCACCTACAACAAAGACATCCCCTTCGGGGCCGACGGCATGACATTCGACGAGGCGGGCAACCTGTACGTGGGCAACTTCGCCGATGGCACGCTGCACCGGATCGAGTTCGATGCATCGGGCAAGGTGAAGTCCAACCGCATCTTCGCCCGCGCACCGTTCATGAAGTCGTGCGACGGCATCTGGTTCGATGCGCGCACGCAGAAGATTTACGTGGCCGACTCGATGGCCAACGCCGTGCAAATGGTATCGCTGGACGGCAAGGTCCAGACCCTGGCCCAGGACCCCAATAACGACGGATCGGGTGGCCGGCTGGACCAGCCGTGCGAGGTCCTGGTGCGGGATGGCGAGGTCATCGTCTCGAACATGGATTTCCCCGTGCCCGGCGGCGTGAACACGACCTTCGACAAGCCCTACACGTTGTCGCGCATTCGGCTGGATTGAGCCCGCGGGCCGGTCGAAAAGCCGGTACGGGGCTGCAAGGTGGCGGCGAATGCCTGGCCCTTTCGGGCGTGGCCAGGCGTCAGGGGCAGTCGATCCAGCGGGCTTGCCGGGCCGACTGGCCCAAGGCGTGCATCAGCCGCTGGATGCGGATGCCTTGCTGGAGGCCGGGTTCGGCGGGGCGGCCCTCGGCCACGGCCTGGAGGAACGCGGCCAGGCACGCCACATGCGCGCGAATCCAGCCGATCGAGGCCTTGGGGCTGGGGAACGCGCTGGCCGGTGCCGGGTAGCGCTGGCCGCAATGGATCCGCGTCCAGCCCCGGAAGCCCCCCTGCGGGGCCGCGGGTGCCGTGGCATCGTAGAACTCCAGGCGATGGGCATCCATCAGATTGAATCGCAGGGCACCCTGCGAGCCGTGGATTTCCAGGCGCAACTCGTCCTCGGTGCCCGACGCCAGCTTGGTGGCCTCCAGGGTCCCCAGCGCGCCGGACTTCAGCCGGACGAGGGCCGCTACGGTATCTTCGGCATCCACCGGGCCCCGGCGTGCGGGGTCGCCGGGCAGCGGCCGCTCGGGCCAGGCGATATGCGTGGCCGCCAGCACCGAGGCGATCGGCCCCACAAGCCATTCCAGCAAGTCGAGCACATGCGAGGCCAGATCGGCGATGACCCCGCCGCCAGCCGCCGCCGAAAGCTTCCACCGAAGCGGCGCCTGGGGGTCGGCGCTGCCCCCGTGCAGATACGCCGCGCGGAACCCTAGCATCTCGCCCAGCCGGCCCTCGGCCACAAGTTGCCGCGCCCGCAGCGTGGCCGGAAAGAACCGGTTCTGGAACGTCATCTGCGCGATGCCATGGTACCCGGGCAAGGCGGCGGCCACCGCCTCGGCCTCTTCCAGGCTCGCCACCAGCGGCTTGTCGCAATAGATGTGCTTGCCGTGCCGCATGGCCGACAGCAACGCCTCCTTGTGCAGGTGATTGGGCGTGCAGATGTGGACGATATCGACCTCCGGATTCTCGGTGACCGCCCGAAAATCAGTGCCGGCCGTGACCGCAGGCAGCACGCGCCTGGCCTGTTCGGCGGTTTCGGGCCGGCTGGTCACCACGTGCGTGATCCGGGCGCAAAGCGGCACCGGATCGTAATAAAACGGCAAGGCAGCGTAGGCGTAGGCATGGACCTTGCCGATGAAGCCGAATCCCAGGATGCCGACGCGGTAGATCTTTTCCATCGCGATGTCTCGCAACTCAAGCGGCGTACCATCACATCCCATCGCCTCGGCCGCCGCGGCCAATTGTCGTGCAGCCGTCCCGGCGACTTGTGCGCTTGTGGTGCAGCCGTCCCGGCTGCCTGGATGCAGGCAAGATGCCTGCACCACAATGCTGGATGGCAAACTGCCTGCACCATAATCCCGCACACCTCCATTTACGCGGGCACCAGCACTTCGCCCCGCCCTAGGCTGACAAGATCGCCATGATACAGGTGCACCGGCCGGCGGGTCAGGACCTCGGCAGCCGGGTAGCCCAGCTCCCGCAGGTACCGAGCCAACAGGTCCAAGAACACCGGCCGGAAACGGCACCCGTACCGGAACGTGGGGAGCAAAGGCGGCGTTTCGGGACCGAACAGCCCGATGGTGCCGCGCCGCATCTCGGCGCCGGGGCGGATGCCGCAGGGGCCGAAGACCAGGATCGTGCCGGCTAAAAGGCCAAAGCCCACCGCGTCGCCGGCGCCGCCAGTAGCCACGATGCCGCGGCGCATGGCGTGGCCTATCTCATTGCCCGCCGGCCCGAACACCAGAATGGTGCCCCCGGTCATGCCCCGCGGACTGCCGCGATAGGCGGCCCCCACCAGGTGGCCTGCACGGCCTTTCACCACGATCAGCCCGCCGTGCAGATGGGCGCCAAGCCAGTCGCCCGCGTCCCCCTCGACCACAATCGTTCCGGCGGCCATCTCGCTGCCGATGTGCCGGCCGGCCGAGCCTTCGATATGCATTTCCCCGCCGTCCATGCCCGCCCCGATCCAATGCACCCCGGACAGCTCGCCGCACCAGGCCACCCGCTGGTCGCCGGCATCGCCGGTTACGCGGAACAGCTCGGCCAGGGGGACCTGGCGGTTGCCGCAGAAGATTGGCCAGCGCTCGATCTCCGCTAGCGCACGCCCCGAGAGGGCCGAAGGAATGACCCCCTCGACCTCGACCGGCACACCCGTATCGCCGCGGTATTCCAGGCGCAAAGTCATGCAAAGGCATCCCCTGAGGGCAGGGACCGGTTGTTGGTTCCATTATTCATGACCGGGCTAGTCGCTTGGAGCTTCGGGCCGCGACTTCCGCTTGCCAAGCCACGGCGGGCAGGCTGGAAAGGCCAGCGACTCCACGAGCTGCAACGGCCCGGTGGCCCGAAAAACCGCTCCCCGCGCTGGCTTTCGCCCAGGCTGCCGTTTACCGTCGGTGCGAAAAAGCGGCATCCAAGGCCTGTTCCAGGTCGGCGCACAGGTCTTCGGCGGCCTCCAGCCCCACGGACAGCCGCACCAGCCCGTCGCCAATGCCGTGTGCCAGCCGGTCGGCCCGATCGTAGCTGGCGTGCGACATCAGGGCGGGCTGTTCGATGAGCGATTCGACCGCCCCGAGGCTCACGGCAAGCTGGAACAATCGCGTGGACTCGACCAGGCGCTTGGCCGTGTCCAGGTCGCCCGCGACCTCGAAGGAGACCATGGCCCCGAACCCGCCCTGCATCTGCCGCGCCGCCAGGGCATGGCCGGGGTGCTCGGGCAGGCCCGGGTACAGCACCCGGGCGACGCGGGGGTGGCGTGCCAGAAACCCGGCCACGCACGCCGCGGTGCGGCATTGTTCCAGCACCCGCAGTTCCAGCGTTTTCAGCCCGCGATGGCAAAGGAACGCCTCCCAGGGCCCCATCACCGCTCCCGTGGCGTTCTGGATGAAGTACAACCGCCGCAGCAACTCGGGGTCGCGGACCACCAGCGCCCCGCCCAACAGATCGCTATGGCCCCCCAGGTACTTCGTCGCCGAGTGCATCACGATATCTGCCCCCAATTCCAGCGGCCGAGTGAGCACCGGCGTGGCCAGGGTGTTATCGACAGCCAACCAGGCGCCATGGCGGTGGGCCAGTTCGGCCACGGCCCGCAGATCGGTGATCGACAACAAAGGATTCCCCGGGCTTTCCACCCACACCAGCCGGGTCCGCGGCCGCATCGCCCGCTCCACCGCATCGAGATCCGTGGTGGGGACCAGAGTCACCTCGACGCCGGCCGGGCCCAGTATCTTGTGGAACAGCCGGTACGTCCCGCCGTAGATATCGGTCCCCGCGACGATATGATCGCCCGGCCCAAGCAGCATGGTCACACAATGGGTGGCCGCCATGCCGGAGGAAAAGGCCAAGGCGCCGCAGCCTTCTTCCAAGTCGGCCAATGCCCGTTCCAGGCCCTTGCGCGTGGGGTTGCCGCTGCGCGAATAGTCGAACTCGCCCCATTGCCCCG
Organism: Planctomycetaceae bacterium; assembly: GCA_037442445.1. Taxonomy (GTDB): domain Bacteria; phylum Planctomycetota; class Planctomycetia; order Pirellulales; family Thermoguttaceae; genus JANLFZ01. Next base: position 3,360 of record JBBIQF010000100.1, on the reverse strand, counting down.
CCCCCGGCTGCACAAAAGTCGAAGCCACATGCACCGGCGGGACCACCGCGCCGGTCTGGGGGTCCCGCTCCTGGCCCACATGAATCGCCCGGGTACGAAAACGCATGGAAGACCTCGTGCGTAGGGCAACATCCGGCCAGACAGCTCCGCCGGCCGACAGGGCAGCCTATGGCGCCGGCCGCGCCGGCAGACACCCCCGAGGTCCCCACCGCCTTCCCCGGCGACGCCTCTGGCCAGCGCCGCGATGCCCGCAAGCCACCGCGCGCTTACGCCACGATGCTCTTGGCCCCCTAGGTTACCTTGTAGACCACATCGTGGGGCCGGGCGTGCTGGTCGGCCTTGATGCCCACCGACTGGCCGGCCTCGGCCCGCGGCACGTCCTTGCCGTCAATCTGCATTGACGACACCGTCTGGGTGAAATCGGTGGTGTGCCCCTTGATGTGGATGGTGTCCCCCAGGGCCAGCGAACCCTGGGTCAGCTCGATGGCCGCCACACCGATGCGGCCAAAATAGTGCGTGACCCGGCCGATCTCTTGCTCTGCCATGGCCGCAACCTCCCTCGAAAAGCTGCCTGTGGGGGCAACATGGCCGCGGGCCAACTCGACCCACGTCCCACATGCACACCGCAACCCCCGCCCGAACTGGAACAGGGTGACATCGTATTGGGCGCCGCAGCGCCAGCACACAATGGCCATGCTGCATCCCCGCTCCAGTGTACTGGAAACCGGCCGGCCGTGCGAGTGGCCCGAAAGCCGCCTCGGTGGCGGCCCATATCGCCAGACCACCAGGCGCTATCGCTTCGAGAATTGCGTGCCGCGGCGTGCCCCGCGGAGCCCGTACTTTTTCCGCTCTTTCATGCGGCTGTCGCGGGTCAGCATCCCCGCATCCCGCAGCGCCGTTTCGAACTCCGGCAGGCACTGCTTCAGCGCGCGGGCGATGCCCAACTTGCAGGCATCGGCCTGCCCCGACGGACCGCCCCCTTCCACCCGAATGATCACGTCCACCTCGGCCCGCTTGCCCACCAGCACCAGCGGCGATTCGACCGTCTTGCGCAATTGATCGGTGAGAAAGTACTGATCCATCGGCCGGCCGTTGACCACGATCTGCCCCGTGCCGCTGCGCAATCGCACCCGCGCCACAGCCGTCTTGCGGCGCCCCGTGCCCAGATACACTCCCGCCGGTTGAGGTGCGGAAATCGCCGCGTCAGACATCACTCGGCTCCCTCGCTACGTGTCCGCTTGTCCGCCTTCTTGACCCCCAGTTCGATGGGCTGCGGCAGTTGCGCCTGGTGGGGATGCTCCGGCCCGGCATAAATCTTGAGCTTCTTGAGCATGTGCACCGCCAGCTTGTTCTTGGGAAGCATGCGGCGCACGGCATCGAACAGGATGCGGGTGGGCTTGCGGGCCAGGCGGTGCCCGGCCGTCTCCACCTTCAGCCCCGGGTAGCCCGTATACCACGTATACCGCTTCTGCTCCCATTTCTTCCCGGTGAAAACCACCTTCTCGGCGTTCACCACAATGACGTAATCGCCGGTGTCGATATGGGGGGTGTACGTGGGGCGATGCTTGCCCATGAGGATCATGGCAATGTCGCTGGCCAGCCGGCCCACGCACTTCCCTGTGGCATCCACCACCCACCACTTCTTCTCGACCGTATCGGGTCGCGCCATGTACGTCTTCATACGCAGTCTGCCTGCATCGATGGCCGCCAATCCCCCGCCCACGACACGGCCCGGTGGCCGACACACAGCGGGAACCATCGAGTGTACCGAGTCCGAAGCGCCCCGGCAAGGGCCGGACCCACATATGGCGACCCCCCGGCCCTTGGAGGCGGGCCGCCCTGAGTCGGCCCTGCCGCACGCCGCAGCACGTCCCCATCACCCGATTTGCAGCCACCGCGCGGCCGAAAATGCCCGCCTGGCGTCCGGCTCTTGCCGCTTTGCACAAGGGCCAACCCAGCGCGCAAAGCTCAGGATGACTTGGCCCCCAAGGCCGCGTCGAGTTGCAAGATGAGGGCAACGACCAGGCAGCACACACCCCCCAATGCGACGGGCTGACCCACTCCCCACAACTCCGGCCGAGCGAACAGCCGCGACCACGCCAATAGCGCCCCGCCGCAAGAGGCGGCCATCGTGCCCACAAAAAGGGCAAACCAAGAGAGAAACGGTAAAACTCCCCGCGACTGGAACTCCTCCACGGCCCGAATCACCCCCCCAACACGTGGAGGCGTATGGTGAGGGGCATTAGGCTCCGCATGTGCAGCGTCGATCCTGCTTGTTGATGGAGCCTTGCCACCCGTTCTAGCGATAAGTTCGATCCGCCGCAGCGTGTCGTCCAGCTCCCAGTCTTCGCACGGCGGCAAGCGTCTTTCGTGCACGATCCACCAGGGCGTTCTGGACGGAGTGGGGGCGGTCGCTGCCGGCGGGCTCGATACGGCAGAAACCGCCTCAGGCGCTTCCACCGGCTCGCCGCAGCGCGGGCAGACCCGCCGCTCCCCTTGGCGGGCAACGCCCGGCACCTCTTGGTGGCAACGCTTGCACCACATACTTCGGCCCTTCGCCGCCAACAAGAATCGGCCACCAGCGCGGCAAACTGAATGAAATGTTCCGGTCTTTCAGCAGAATAAGACCAAGAAGATTGGCGGAACCCGTGCGCCTAGGTCAAACGGGAAGAACGGGCAAACTCTTCCGAAGACCAACCCCCGCCACGTTTGTCCCGGCCGTGTTTCGCGGGGAGCGGCGGCCCGGAAGGAGCAAGTACCAATGACCAAGCACCAATGAACCATCACGAATGTCGAAAGCCAAACGTCGTAGAAGGGTACCCAATGACCAAGCACCCATGACCAACCAAAACGGCTGCAACTGCTGTTCCTTGCGGGCGGGGGTGCCCCGCGGGGTCAAGCGGCCACGCACCAGGCCATACCTCTTCGACCTATCCCGATACGGATAAAGCCGTTCCGTCTCCCGCCCGATCCGAGTTGCCATAAGACCCTCCCCCTGGCGGCTCAGATGCCGGTGGGGCGATCCGCCTGGCGGCCGTCCGCCTAAGACCCTCCCACTGCCCGCTCAGGCACACGCATCGCAACTCCAGCATCGCTTGGGCCTT
>JBBIQF010000100.1:0-229 GCA_037442445.1 Planctomycetaceae bacterium | reverse complement strand
GCCGGACCGGTTCGCCAGGCAGCGCTCGTTGCGGCAACGCCCGCAGAGTTGCAGCGGCAAGAGCATGGCCAACGGCAACGCCAATCCCCAGAAGACTGCGAACAAGACCCAGTTGCCCCATAGCCAGTACTGGGGTATGGCAAACATGCCACCGAACACGAGGACGGTCGCAGCGTGTCTAGCCCAGTGGATCCGCCCCTGCCTCACTCTGGCAAAGCGGGCAACAAGC
>JBBIQF010000099.1:0-21123 GCA_037442445.1 Planctomycetaceae bacterium | reverse complement strand
TTGAAGCTCCAGCGGCGTATTGGCCGGCACCTCCAGTACGAACGAGCCGTCCTTTTCGATGGGCAGTTCGGTGACGATGCGGCGCGATGCCAACCCGGGCCAGCCGGTGTCAGGCGGCGCCGCCTGGCCGGGCGCTGCGGGACCGGACGGGGTTCGGGGTATCCCCTGCACCACGCGGAGTTTCAGCGGCGTGCCCCGCTGCACCCAAGCCTGTTCCTTGCCGCTAAGCTCCGACTGGTACACGTCCAGGCAGTACAGCACCCCGTGCGGCACCGATTCATCGACCACGCTTGACCGGCCATCCGGCTCATCCCGGCGGAACACCGCTTTGGCGTGGAAATCGTGGAAGGCCGGATCATCGAACACCAAAGCCAGCCGGCGCGACGCCGGATCCAGGCAGTACAGCCCGTGCGAGCGGCTCCCGTCGGCCGGGCGCCATGCCACCAGCAGCCGGCCGTCCGGCAGCGGCGAAGGGCTATGAAACCATCCCTCGGCCTCGGTGGTCAGTGGCCGGTATGTCTTCAGCGGCCGCCGCGTATCCACCGCGGCCAGGGTCCCCGCCCCGTCCCACAGGGCGCGGTCACATTCGACGAACACGGCCAGGCCCCCTGGGGTCGTGCACGGCATATGTTGTATGCGCCGGCCTACGGGGGCCACGTAGGCGGCGTAGTCGGAGCCATCGGTATTGATGCCGAAGATGCGGATACGCCCCGCCAGGCCGTGCTCCAGCGACGCCCGCTGCCAACTGGCGTACAGGAGCCGGCCGTCCCACATGATCACCGGGTCGTAATCGCTCGAAAGGTTATAGGTCAGGCGCTTCACCTCGCTGCCATCGAGGCGGCAGGAATACAAAGCCGCGGCCGGGCCTTCCCCGGCCTCGTTCACCCAACCGTGGCCGGTACATACAAAGCAGATTTGGTACCACGGTTCCGTGGCGGTGATGACGTACTGCGTGGACAAATAGCCGGGCCAGCGGCAATCGCCCAAGCCGCGGGTGATCTGGCGCAGGCCCGAGCCGTCGATGGCCATCTCGTAGATGTTCCACGGTTCCTGGGCGGTTCGTTTTCCGGCGAACAGAAAGCGTTTGCCATCGAACGACACATCGGGTTCACAGGCGCTGTGGAAGCCGACCGTCAGCACTCGGACGGTGCCTTCGGGATCCACCCGGACAATCCTGGCCCCGTCGCCATAGGGGGCGCGGAGCATGGAACCCGCCTGCGGGCCGAGGCGCTCGGCCGGTGTCCCCACCGGAAGCTGGGTCACAAGGACCGGGTGGCGGAGCACCGCCGGCTGACTGGCCAACTCCAGCCCCCAAGCGAACTTCGCAACCCCCACAAGCGTAAGCAGTACGGCGCAAATCTGGCGGGGGCGAGACGACCGGCAACAGACGGCACGGCCGGAGCGCGACATGTCCATGGCCTTTGAACGAACCCGCATTCGGAATCTGAGGGCGACAAGCCGCCGTTTGTGTTTTCTCTACGGTTGGCAGAGCGGGATGGTGCGCCGGCCCTATTTACGTTTTGCAAGCCCGACGAGTTCGCCCCAGTTGCCCGAAATCACCGGAAGCCAGAGAATGACGATTGCATTTTTCCACATTTTCATTCATTTGGCAACAAAGGAGGGAGCCATGGCCGGCCCGAAGCGGTTTGTCGGTGGGCCTTGCACCGAGGGGTTCTGGGCTAGGAGCCGTGCGCAGCAGCGAGGACGCAGCCGGGCGATCGCTGCCTGGCCGGCCGCTGGTTGCCTGCTTGTAACTCTTTTGCTGGCAATCGGTTGCAGCCAGGATACGAGCCTCCCTGGCGCCGCCCCGCCCGTGACGCCAGCGAAGTCTCTCCCGCCTTCGGCCGAGGTCCAAACCAGCCCGGCCGGTGGTCCAGCCGGTGCACCCTCGGCCCCCGGGGCGAGCCTCGATCCGCAGACGGCCGCCGCAGCCCTGGCCGCCTTCAACCGCGGCGCCGCCCTGTTGGAGCAGTATCAATACGAACCGGCGTCCCAGGCTTTCGAGAAGGTGCTTCAAATCGTCCCCCACTGGACGGCCGCCGAGTTCAACCTGGCCCTGGCCTATTACAACATGGAAGGCAAGGGTGGCTCGCTGGAGAAAGCCCGGGCACTGTGCGAAACCATCCTCGCCCGGGAGCCCGACCATCGCTGGGCCAACTTCCTTTTGGGCATGTATTACCAGCACCTGGGCAAGGCCGAGCAGGCGGCCGAGTTCTACCGCAAGGTCCACCAAGCGGACCCCGACGACGTTTTCGCAGCGTACAAGTATGCCGAGGCCCTTTCGTCCATGGGCCGCAACGACGAGGCCATCGCTCTGCTCGAAAAGGGGGTCGAGCGGGACCCGGGCTTCGCTTCCAGCCATTATCGCCTGTTCCAGCTCTACCAGCGTTCCAAGCACCGCGAGAAGGCCTTGCCAGTGATGGAGCGGTTCAAGGAACTCCAAGACATGGAGCTGGACGGCAAGCACTTCACCGTGGGCCCTCAGTACGGGTCGGCGGGGAAGTACTATCGGGCGTTGGGGCCGGAAGGGCTGCCGATGGCTTCACCCCCGTCAGAAGGGGCCAGAATTGTGTTATCGCCGGCGGTCGAAAATCTGCCCGTGGGGCTTGCGGCCTGGACGAGTGCCGCGGGGCCGGTTCGCCTGCCCGGCATCGCGGCCGGGGACCTCGACGGCGACGGCCACCTGGACCTGGTAATATGCGGTGCCGGAACCAACGGCACAGCCCTCGTGCTGCGCAACGACGGCCGCGGGCACTTCACCCAAACCCAGGAACTGGGCCCGCAGGCCATCGCCACCTCGCTGGGCGATGTCGATAACGACGGTGACCTGGACCTATGGCTCGGGCAGGCGGGCGAGGACTCGCTCTGGACGAACGACGGCAAAGGACATTTCACCAAGGCCAAGCTGCCCGGCGGTTCCAACGCGCAGCTCACTTCTTCTGCCCGGCTGTTGGACCTCGATTGCGATGGCGACCTGGACCTCGTAGCGCTGCGTCTGGCGGCCGGGTCGGTCCCCGTCACGCCCGAGGCGCGGGGGGCGCCAACCCTGTTTTATAACAACAATCGCGATGGCACATTTACCGAGTCGGCCGCCAAATGGGGCATCGCACTCCCCGAGAAGGCCCTGGCCGCTGTGGTGTATGAGGACTTCGATAACGACCGCGACCTGGACCTGGTACTTTTCCCGGCAGGTGCCGCGCCGGTGGTGTGGGTCAACGACCGCGTGGGGCGGTTCCACGTCGTCGAAGGCCCGAAGGTGGGGCTTTCGCTGCCGGGTGCCGTGGGCGCGACCACGGCCGACTTCAACAAAGATGGCTTGCCCGACCTCTTGGTTCTCGCGGGCACCCAGCTTCACCTGTATGCCAATCGCGGCAATTGGAAGTTCGAGGAGGATGCGGATTTCGCCACCCGGTTCGGAAAACTGGGGGGCACCTCGGCCCAGTGGGCCGACATGGATAACGATGGCGACCTGGACCTCGTGATCGCCGATGCCCACCGGCGCGATGGCTCGCGGGGGCCAGTGCTCTTGGTCAACCGCTGGCCGCAGTCCGGGTTTGTGGATTGCACCGAGCTCGACCCGGGCAATTTGCTGGCCTCGCTGGCCACGCGGGACGATGCGGTCTGCCTGGCGGCCGACTTCGACGGCGACGGCCGGTGCGACCTCCTGTTGGCCGACATGGCGGGGCCGCCCAAACTGGTCCGCAACGCCACCGCCGCCGCCGGCTGGCTGGCGCTGGAACTCCGCGGCACCGAGGAGCGGGGCAAGAAGAGCCGCTCGAATCACTCGGCCATCGGCGCCCGGGTCGAGGTCAAGGCAGGAACACTCTCGCAGCAATACCTGGTGGGGGCGCCGGCCGGGGCCACAGCCATGCCCCCCTTGCGACTCCATGTGGGCCTGGGCAACCAAACCGAGGTGCAGTGGCTGCGGATCACCTGGCCCGATGCCGTGCTCCAGGCCGAACTGGACCTGGCGGCCGGCCGGCTCCATCGCATCACCGAGATCGAGCGCAAGCCCTCCTCTTGCCCGCACCTGTTCGCCTGGAACGGCGCGCGGTTCGAGTTCGTTTCGGACTTTGGCGGCATGGGTGGATTGGGCTATTGGGTAGCCCCCGGCCGGTTCGCCCAGCCCGATCCCACCGAATACGTCTTGCTCCCGCATTTGGAACCCCGCCAGGGCTTCTACGAGCTTCAGGTCGTCGAACCGCTGGAAGAGGTCGTGTACTTCGACGAGGCGAAGCTGCTGGCGGTCGATCACCCCGAGGGGACCGAGGTGTACGCCAATGAGATGGCGGCCGTGGGCCTGCCCCCGCCCCCCTTCGAGCTGTTCTGCGTCCGCCAGCGGATCAAGCCGGTGCAGGCGGTGGACCATACGGGGCGCGACGTTACGGCCGCACTCCGGCGCGTGGACCGCCAGTACGCCGCCGCCACCCACCCGGACCCCCGCTTCGCCGGGTTTGCCGAAGACCACGCGATCGAGGTGGATTTCGGTCCCCCGCTGGCCCAACTGCCTGCCGGCCAGCGCGTGGTCCTATTCTTGCATGGCTGGGTGGAATACGGCTATTCATCGACCAACTATGCCGCGTCCCAGGCGGGACTGCGGCTCAAAGCCCCCAGCATCGGCGTGTGGCGCGATGGCCAGTGGGTCGAGCTGTTCCACGAAGCCGGCTACCCGGCCGGCATCCAACACTGGATGACCCTGGACTTGACCGGCAAGTTGCGGCCGGGCGATCGGCGCCTACGCATCGCCAGCAATATGGAACTCTACTGGGACTGCGTGTTCGTGGCCCCGGTCTCCACGCTCCCTGCACCCGAGGAGATACGTGCAGCCAGCGCCGATCTTCACTTTTTCGGCTATCCGCGAGAATACTCGCCCGATGGCCGGAAGCCCAACCTGTACGACTATTCCAACGTCGACCGGTTCGTTCCCTGGAAGGTGATGCCCGGGGCCTACACCCGCTATGGCGAGGTGGCCGAACTGCTCGACCGGGCCGACGACTGCTACGTCATCATGGGGCCCGGGGAAGAGCTGACGCTGCGGTTTCCGGCCGCCTTGGGCCCCGCGCGGCCCGGCTGCCGGCGGAGCTTCATCCTCAAGACCGACAGTTTTTGCAAAGACATGGACCACTACACCGCCTGCGGCGATAGGGTCGAGCCGCTGCCTTTCCACGCCATGCGGTCCTACCCGTATGGGGCCGGCGAGCGATTCCCCGAGACCGAGGCCACGCGCCGCTTGCACCGCCACTACAACACCCGCATCCGGCCATAAGGACGGGTGCTCCGCACTCGCCCGACCCCATTTGGTCCTTGGCGCTTGGTGCTTGGCCATTGGTCATTCGTCATTCGACATTCGACATTCGTCATTCGGTCACTCCCGGGCTGCTGCACAACTCGGGACGTCGGCGTGTGCCGGCAATGGCAAACGAGCGCCACCCGCCGGTGGTCGTGCCGAGCACCAACTCCTCCGCTTTCCTCCCGCGGGAGAGGAGTCGGGGGGAGTCCCACGAGCCCCGGGCGTCAGCCCGGGGTGGGGCAGGAGCGACGTTGGGCTGCCGGCTGCACCGGGGGCTGACGCCCCCGGCTTTTGGCTGACGTCTTCGGCTTTTGACTGGCGCCACCGGGGGCTGACGCCCCGGCTCGTCATCGGCTACACCGGGGGCTGACGCCCCCGGCTCGTGGCCGTGACCGCCGATTCCCGCTTTGGGGGCTTTGCCTTTCGCCGGCCGCTGCCCGGGCTTCGCCCTTGGCTGTTGGTTTGCCGCGCAAGCGAGCGCTCAACTCGTGGGATTGCGGGTTGGCTTGTAGAATCGGCCGGCCAGGGCGGGCTGAAAATCGGGGTACCCGCCCAGCGCGGCAATCTCCCGGAGGAATCGCCGGGTGAGTTCTTCAAGCACCCCGCGCTCGTCCTCCCGGCCGTAGAAATCCGACAGGTCGATCGGCCGGCCCACAATCACCTCGACCTTGGCCGGGTGGATCAGAGGTTCGAGCACGTACCGGGCTGGCGGCGCGCCGCGGATGTAGCAGGGGATGACCGGCACGCGGGACTTCAAAGCGATCAAGGCGGCGCCGGGCCTGCCGGGCAGCAGAATGCGGTCGGTGGCATTTACGCGGCCTTCGGGAAAAAGGCCCACCAGCCCGCCCTGGCTGGCGATGCGGATTGCTGCCTTGACGGCCAGCGTGTCGATGCCCCCTCGGGTGACCGGTATCGACTCGGCCGCCTTAAGCAGCCAATGGAAGGCCCAATGCTCGTAGTACTCTTTGGCCACCAGCCAGTGGACGACCCGCTGCGTGGTCATCTCGATGAAACACGGGTCGGCGCTGGAACGGTGATTGCAAATGATGATGGCGCCATGGTGTTGGCCTACCGGGAGCGGCGCGGTAATGCGCACCCGCCACAGGGTGCGGCAGAGAAGCATGTTCAGGGCATAAAGCCACCGCTGAGTCCAGCTCAGCGGCAGACCGCGCAGCGGGTAGGCGATCAGCACTCCGCTGCCGAGAATCGCAAGGGCCAACAGCCCGGCAGCCAACAGCGCCGAGCCCGACGGTGCGGGTTGGTTCATGCGGCCTCCAGGGCGTGCGATGACGGCATGGATTGCTGTTGAACTGCGTGGCCCCCTCCAGCCGCCCGGCGCCCAGAAGGCCGGTGCATCAACCGGCCAGCCGGGTGATCCGGCCGTCGGGCGACTCGTTGCCCTGGGGCTGCGGGCGGAGCCGGTATTGGAACAAGTAGGCGTCCTCGGGCGTGTCTTGGTAATGATTCCGCAGCACCGAGACCGCCCGGAATCCACATGCCCGGAAGAACAACTGCGCAGCCAGGTTCGTCTCGCGCACCTCCAGGGTGATGCGGGTGCGCCGGTCGGGAGAAAGTTTGCTTATCAGCTTGGCGACCATTTGGCTGCCCACCCCTTTGCGGCGCCACGCCGGGGCCACCGCGAAGTTGATCACGCGAATCCGGGTCTTGCCAAGCTCGTAGACCATGAAGCCGACCACTTGGTCCTGGCATTCCGCCACCATTCCGATGCAATTGCGTTGCGCCAGGCACCGCTCGAAGTCCTCTTCGAGCCAGGGGAACTCGAAGCTCCGCTGTTCGATATCCAGGACTGCGGGCACGTCCCGGCGCACCATCCATCGGATTTGCACGCGAACCTGCTGCTTGGGCTCGGCACTCATGATGGCCTCCTTCCGTGGCGGCCGCCATCCCACAAGCGAGGGAAAGCGACGCAGCCGAAGTCAGTGTCCTCCTGGCCTTCCGATGCGACCGACCAGGTTGCGCCCTCGACGCAGAAGCCGAAGGGCCGCGACGGCAATACGGTAGCACAACGGCGGCCTACTGCCAAGACGAAACCGGAATCGGTTCGGCGGTGTCCCTCGGTTGCCCCTGGGGTTGCCCGTTTTTCGCCGGTCCGCCAGCCCCTCCATAACCCGCCGCCAAGCCGAACCGGCGCAAAACCGCATGGGCGCTGGCCATTTTGGGTTACCTAGCGCCAAGTGCTTCGCACTGCCACGGCGGTCCGCTGCAAGCGGTCATACAGTTCGGCGGCTGCGGGCTGGGCGCCGTCGAACCGCAGTGCCTGCTCGACCCACTGGAGGGCCAGGGCCTCCTGCCGGGCTTTTTCTGCCCGCTCGGCTGCACGGAGGTACTGTTCGGCCACCATGCGGCGGAGGGTGCCGTCCAAGGCGTCGGCCTCTTTGGCCAATTCCGCAGGCGTCGTGCCCACCAGGCGGGGAGCGACCAGTACCAAGAGTTCGTGCCGATCGCCCGCGGGCCGGCTCCAAAATGGCCGGATGCCCAGAAAACTCGCCTTATCGGCCGGCGCCTCGCCTTCGGTACGGGGTTGCCCCAAACCGCCAATCACCAACGTCACGCCGTCGGGCACGACGATCGAAGCCGACGCTTGCCTTGGTCGGGTACCGGAGTCCTCGCCTCGGGCCGTACGCGCACGGGGGCCGGCCTGGTTGGTCTCTGGGCGGGGCAGTGCAGCTAGTGTGCGGACCTCCAGATCCATGCCCCCCTCGTAGGCTGCCTGGGGCCGTACCAGCAACCGAGCGACCGACGCTCGGGCGGCATCGGCGGGGAGGACTTGTCCTGCTGCCGGGCCGCTTGAGGTGCTGGCGGCGTCGGGCCCAGTACCGGCGGCTTCCAGTTCGATCTCGGCCTCGGTCCCTGGGCGGACCGCCACGCGCGGCGTGGCCACCAGTGTGGCCGTGCCAAACGCACCGAGCGCCTCGATCAGGCCGTTGATCTCGCCGTTGAGATACGCCACCTTCAGGCCGGTGGCGTCCGGAGACGGCGCTCGGTTGCCCGGTGCCCGGCGGGTGTGCTCCGCGGGTGTCAGATGCCGCTTCTGGATGAGGCGTTGGAAATCTACGGCGTCGCCGGAAAGCCGGATATCGAGCACCATGGCCTCCAGCGATACGTAGGTCGGCGCCGTGTCGAGGAGGGGGACGACCCGGTCCAGCCGATCGAGCACCTCCAGCCGATCTCGTACCTCCAGCACGCCGCTGGCCGAGGCTGCCGCGTGTTGGCCCGCCAGCCGATTCGGCGGCGCGGGGTAGGCTTGGCCTCGGCTTTCGCTCAAGAGGGGTTCGATCAAGATGCGGAGCTGCTCGACGGTCAAGTACCGCGGCCTGTAGTGGCGGACGCCGACGTGGTCCAGCGGCCGGCAGAGGCTGCGAAACTCCTCGACCGAGCGGCGCAGCCGGGTGAAGTCGTCGGGCGCGACCGGCGAGCGGGCCGCTAGCCCACCGGGGCGAAAAGCCCTGGCTAACTCCGGCTCGGGACTTTCTTCACCGGAACGGTAAAACCGCACAGCGATGGGGCCTCGGTTGTCGCCTGCGTTATTGGCTTCCGCCTTGGCGTTGCCGGTGGGCCGAGTATCGAGCCTTCGAGCTGTTTCCCCGCGGAGTTGCACTTGGACCCCTTGCGTTTGCGGTCCAAAAAGACTGCGGGCTGGCGGAACCCCCTGGGCGGCCCTGCTCCAGGGGGCTTCACGGCCTGCGGCGGCCGCAGCCGGCTGCCCAGCGCCGGCAGTCCGCCAGGGCACGGTTTTTTCTGAAGGAACGGGCAACGGGCGATCGGGCCGGGCGGAGGATCCAGCCGGCTTAGTTGAATTGGGTTGAAATTCCGGCAGGGGGGGCGGCACCGGGACCGGAGCCTTAGCGCCGGGCACGTCAAGCGGGGCTTGGGCCTTTGCGCCCGCAATATCCGCGGAAGAAGGCAGGCGACTCGGGGCGCTCGCTTTGGGCTGCGAGACCGCCTCGGCGGTGGCGATAGATTCACCCCCCGGCTTTGGGGCCGGGGGAATCGTAAGGGCCAAGTGCACCGCTACGGCGATGCCCGCCGCGGCGCAGCACCCCGCCAACGCAATAACCGTGCGTGTTCTCATTGCCGTACGCCTTCCGTGGGCACGTCCAAAAGCCGCGGGGCGCAAGCCGCCAGCACCGAGGCCGCTGGCAGTGCCGTCCTCCGGCCCGCGGGGCCTCCGTCTGTCCTTCATCGGACATTTTCGGCAACCGGTGCAAGCGGAATTTCCGGCAAGGTCAACCCAACCCGGATTGCCTCGCTTACCAGAAAATGGCGTGGAGGGGCGTGCTTGCACGCACGTGACCCGTTGCGCCGCTATCGCGAGGGGACCGGCCAGCGGAGGTGCTTGTGTAGGAATGCGAAGGTCCCCTTGCCGTTGATGGTATGGGGCCCCACGAACCATTCGATCTCCGTCCGGTCGGCGATTCTTAACCGGGCGGCGTACAGGTGCCGCACCTTGGCGTACTCGTAGGCCACGGCCTCGTCGCTCGATACGCCGTCGAAATGGCCACGCTCGACCATGAACGGGCGGGGGGCGATCAGCGCGGCCATTTCGGCGTAGTTGAACGTGTGCCCCAGGTCGAACTCGAAGATTTCGTACTCCCCCGTCCAGACGTAGCTGTACGGAGCGCGGGTCGAGGCGTTTTTCCACACCCACTCGTTGAAGTCCGCCGAGCAGATCGAAAGGGCGTAATCGGTCACCAAGGCCGGCACCCGCATGGCGGTCTTTCCCCCGTAGCTCAACCCGTAGAATCCGATCCGCTGGGGATCCACCATGGGCAGCGTCTGGAGCCAATCGACGATTTGCTGATGCTGCGGCGTGATGACCGAGAACAGGGTCTTCTTGATGGGATTGGCCTTGCGCTGCAAGGTGCGGAACCGGTCGCCGAACAAGTACAGGTTCTGCGGGGCGAACGTGATGAAGCCGCGCTCGGCTAGTTTGGCGGCGAAGTCGTGGTAGGCCGGGTGGTTGTTGAGGAAGGTATCGGTGGGCCGGCCTTCCAGCCCGTGCTGGCACACCACCACCGGGCGGCGCTCGCCTGGCCGGAGGTCCTTGGGCACCAGCAGCACGCCGTAGGCGATCACGTCGGGGAACACATCCAGCACCACTTCGTACCCGGTCCAGGCGGGGTTGTCATACGCCCGGCGGGTGCGGGCATTGAACGGCAGGCGCTCCAGGTCGAAGCGCCCGATCACCTCGTCGTAGAAGAACTTGCGGTAGGGCTCGGCCGACTGGACGTACTTGTCGAGCGAACTGGTATCGAGCTTCTTGATGAACTCGGCGCGGACGTAAGGGCTTTCCGAGAGCAGCCACTGGGTGTGGCGGTCGATTTCGTGCATCTGGCGGGCGTGCCGGGCGGTCAGGGCCAGGTCCTTGCGCAGTACCTCTGGCGCAGGCCCCGGCGGAGCCAGCCGGCTGCCGGGCGCTAAAGCCGCCAACAGTGCCGCGGCGCCCCGGGCCAGGGGGGGGCCGGCGTTTTCGATGAGTTCCAACCGGGCATGGCGCACCGGCCCGGTGAGGCCAGCGATGCGGCCGAACTCCCGCCGAATCTCTTCCGGCGGGGGCGTCGAGAGCCGCCCTGGGCCGCCGCCGGTGCCGGGCGGGACCTCGAATGTCGGCCCGGCCGCGGCCTCGATCACCGCTGCACGCGGGGCGATCATGGCCACCAGTTCGGCATCGCCGAATCGCTCCAATAGGCCGAACACATTGCGATCCAGGGGCTCTTGCCAGAGGCCTTCGCGCGGCCCGAAATAGCCGCTGACACACACGGCGTCGATCCGCCCGTCCAGCGCCGCGGCATATAGCGCAAGCATCCCCCCTTCGCCCCAGCCGATCACCCCGATGCGGGGATCGCCCCCTTCGGCCTCGCGCGTGAACCAGTCCACGCCGGCCAGCACCTTTTGGACCTCGTAGCCGATCAAATGGCGGCCCATCTCGAACGCCGGCCGGTACAGGAACTCGCGGTTGGTCAGCTTCCGCACCGAGACCTCGCGGTTGATGATCATGGGGATCAGCACCCGGCAGCCGCTTTCGGCCAGGCGGCGGGCGGCCTGCGACTCCGGCGGCACGCCCGGCAACATGCCGCAAAACATTTCAGGCGTTTGGCTGGCATCGGCAATGGCGATCACGTCGGCGGCGGGCTTGGCCTCGGGCACCAACAACAGCCCCTCGCCATGCACATCGCCAAAAGCCGGCCAGCGGACCGCAAACGCCTGATAGCCTTTGCCGCGGGCCACCAGCGCCGGGGTGCGGGTGGTGCCCACCAACTCCGGCGCCTCGAAGGGCACACGGGCGTCACGCACCCCCAGAATATGCGCCAGCCGTTGGCGGGCCGGCTCCAGCGACGCCGCGTATTTTTCCGGGGACGAGGTGTCGGGCTTCCACGTGGCTTGGCGGCGCTCGGCCGTGCGGGCAATCTGGCCCAGCAAGAAGCGGTCCACGCCGTCGACCAGGCGCGAGGCGATGTCCCCCTGCCAATCCAAAGGCTGCGTGCCGGGCAGCACGGCAGGCGCCGCAGCCGCTTTCTCCGCCTCCGCCGCCCATGCCGTGCAGGTAAGCCCTGTGCTGCTACAAGCCACCACCAGGGTTAGGAACCATCGCTTCATGGCTGTAACTCCGCAATGCGCACACGGTATCCGCACACCCAGGGGCATCCACCAGCCGCGACCATCGTACTCGGGGATCACAGAGGGGATCAAGGGGCGGGGCGCGCCGAACATGGGCGCCGTGGCACCCACGTTGCGTGGGCCAAGTGCGGACGCGACCAAGCGCGTCCCTCCAACAAGCGTGGGCCAAGTGCGGACGCGACGGAGCGCGTCCCTCCAGCGTGGGTCCCGCGTTGCGTGGCCCAAATGCAGCGACTACCATGCAGCCGGACTGCGGCACGAGGGTCATCCGGCGTAGGCCGGGCCCTTGTGCCTGGCGTATTCCGGTGTGCTTCGAGACAACCGCAACGTGGGAGGACTGCGACAATGCTCGGGCGACGCATTTTTCTGGCCATCGCGGTGGCGGCGGTCGTATGGGGAGGTTTGCCGGCGGCCGCCGCGGTGTTCTATGTGGCGCCGGATGGCAACGACGCCTGGAGCGGCCGGATTGAGCGTCCCAATGCCGAAAAGACCGACGGCCCCTGGGCCTCGTTGGCCGGTGCCCGCGATGGCATCCGCAAGCTGAAGCGCCAGCGCGCATTGGCCGAGCCGGTCCGGGTCGTCGTGGCCGGCGGGACGTATTGGCTGGCCGAGCCGGTGGTGTTCACACCCGAAGATAGCGGCACGGCCCAGGCGCCGATCGTGTACGAGGCGGCCGAGGGGGCCCGGCCGGTCTTCAGCGGCGGGCGGCGTATCACGGGCTTCCAGCGGGCCGAAGGGAACTTGTGGAAGGCCCATCTTCCCGACGTCGCGGCCGGGAAATGGTATTTCGAGCACCTGGTGGTCAACGGCCGGCGCGCGGTGCGGGCCCGTTCGCCCAACGCCTTCTACTACTACATCCGCAAGCGCATCGAGCAGGGGGTGGACCCGCTAACCGGCAAGGAGGCCAAGCTGGCACATCGGGCCTTCGTGGGCGACCCCCAAGACCTGGCCCCTTTGGCCGCCTTGGCGAAACAGGAACTGGCCGACGCCGTCGTCGTGGCCTATCACTCGTGGGAAGTCTCGGTGCATCGGATCGCCTCCCTGGATGGCAAGACGGGGACGGTGGTGACGACCGGCCCGGCCCCCTGGCCGTTCTTGATGTGGGGCCCCAGCCAGCGCTATCACATCGAGAATTTCCGTGCGGCCCTGGATAGCCCTGGGGAATGGTTTCTGGACCGCAGCGGCACGCTGTGGTATTGGCCGCTACCCGGCGAGGACCTGGCTCAGGCCGAGGTGGTGGCCCCTGCCATTTCCGGCTTGCTCCGCCTGGCCGGCGAGCCTGCCAAGAAGCGATTCGTCGAATACCTGACCTTCAAGGGCCTGGCCTTCCTGCACGACAGCTATCCCTTGCCGCCGGCCGGGCATGCCGACGGGCAGGCCTCGGTCACCACGCCGGCCGCCGTCACCGCCGATGGCTGCCGCCACGTCGCCCTGGAGGACTGCGAAGTCGGCTTTACCGGCGGCTACGGCGTCTGGTTCCGCTCCGGATGCCGCGACTGCCGATTGGTGCGCTCGTTCATCCATGATCTGGCTGCCGGCGGGGTGCGGATCGGCCAGGGATGGGAAAACGAAAACCCCGACCCCGACCAGGCCACCTCGCACATCGTGGTCGATAACAACATCATCCGCGCCGGCGGCCGGTTGTTCCGCGGCGCCGTGGGCGTCTGGATCGGGCACAGCCCGCACAACCAGGTCACGCACAACGACATCGCCGACTTCTTCTACACCGGCATCTCGGTCGGATGGCGCTGGGGTTATGCCCCCAGCCAGGCCCACCACAACCGCATCGAGTTCAACCATATCCATCACCTGGGCTGGGGCGTGCTCTCGGACATGGGCGGCGTGTACACCCTGGGGCCTTCCCCCGGCACCACGGTGAGCAACAACGTGATCCACGACGTGTACTCCTACGACCGCTACGGCCGCGGCGGATGGGGCCTCTATAACGACGAGGGGAGCAGCCAAATCGTGATGGAGAACAATCTGGTGTACAACGTGAAGACCGGCACCTACCACCAGCACTACGGCCGCGAAAACGTCATCCGCAACAACATCCTGGCCTTCAGCATGGATGGCCAGTTGCAGCGCTCGCGGGTCGAGCCGCACCTGTCGTTCACCTTCGAGAACAATATCGTGTACTGGAAAGGGGGCCGGCTGCTGCACGGCTCGTGGCGCGACGCCAACGTCCGGCTCCAGAAGAACGTGTACTACAACGCCTCGGGCGAGCCGGTCATTTTCGAGGGGCTGAGCCTGGAGGAGTGGCAGCGATCGGGCAAGGATGCCGGCTCGATCGTGGCCGACCCCAAGTTCGTGGACCCGGAGCGATTCGATTTCCGCTTGCGGCCCGATTCGCCCGCGCTGGCTTTGGGCTTCAAGCCGTTCGATTACAGCCGGGCTGGGGTGTACGGCGATGCGGCCTGGGTGGCCAAGGCCAAAGACGTGCAGTACCCGCCCGTCCGATTCGCCCCCGAACCGCCGCCGGCGCCGCCTTTGGCCGTGCACGACGATTTCGAGACCCCCCGGGCCAGCCCCGTGCCCGATGCCCATCTGCACGTCGAAGGCAAAGGCGACCAGATCGCCACCAGCGACGAGGCGCCGGCCAGCGGCCGCCGCGCGCTCAAAGTGCAGGATGCCCCCGGCTTGCAGGCCGCGTTCAACCCGCATTTCTACTACACGCCCAGCCACCGGGAAGGCGTCTCGCGAGTGGCCTTCGATCTCCGCATCGATCCGGATACCGTGTTCCATCACGAATGGCGGGACGACGCCCAGCCGTACCGCGTCGGCCCCTCGCTGTGGGTCCGCGGGGGAAAACTCGTCGCCGCCGGCAAACCGCGGATGGATATCCCGGCCGGCGTGTGGGTGCACTTCGAAATCACCGCCGCCCTGGGCCCCACCTCGCCCGGCACGTGGGATCTGACCGTGACCGTGCCCGGCCGGCCCAAACAGCATTTCGCCAACCTGCCCGTGGGAAGCCCCCAATGGAAGAAGCTCGACTGGCTGGGCTTCTGTAGTCTGGCAACCCAGAAGACCGCGTTCTATCTGGACAACATCGAATTGACGAACTCCGCGGGGCGGTAAAGGCGTGCTGTGGACGCCCGGGGCCCCGGGAAATGGCGAATGCCGAAAGCCAAATGACGAAAGTCAAATGTCGAATGACCAATGACCAAGCACCAATGACCAATGATAAAGCGTGCGCCGCAAGAGCGCGCCGGCAGGTTCATCCCGGCGGGTACCCTGCCGCTGCTTGCCGGCTTTGCGGCGTTGAGGCACGCCGCGGCGGGGCTTGTCGAAGTTTGGCCGCTTACCGGCCGAAGATGCCCGTGGCGTACCACACGCCGTTGGCCCCGCGCTTCATGTCGTAGCCGTACACGGTGCATGGGCTGCTGACCGAGCGCCAGTGGCCGGCCGACAGCCGCCAGCACCGCACGCATTCGATCGCCCCTTGGAGCAGGCCCTGGCCCGGCCAGCTTTCGGCACACACCTCGAAAGCGAGGCAGCCGGCCGGCAGCCGGGCGTTGATGCGGTGGAAGCGGGTCTCCCAGAAGTGATGCCCCTGGCGCAGGATGCGGGCCTGGTACTCGCTGTGGCTTTCGGCTTCGGCCGCCAGCACCGGATCGAATCGCCCATTGGCGCTGGCCGGCCGCTCGGGATGCGTCCGCACGGCGTAGATCAGTGTCCGCTGGGTGAGCGTGCCGGGCGGCAAGTCCAGGATCGCCTTCATCTGCTCCACGCTGTAAATCTGGCCATTCAAAAAAGGGAACACGCTGACCACCTGGCCGAACAATCGCGGGTCGGCATGCGCATAATCCACGATGGCCATGCCCGGCAAATGCTGCATCTCGGCGAACGCCGGATGCTCGATCAAGGCCACCCTGCGGTCCCCCTCGGGGACTTGGGCATCCAGCGGCAGTTTGAGGCACGCCATTTGGGCCAGGCGGAACCGGACCTCGGCATCGGCCAGCGTCTCTTTTTCAAACCGATCGGCCAGCGGGCAATGCCCCGGCGTGCGAAACAGCACCAACAGCATCTGCCGGCGCTGGGTGGCGCTGCGAACCGCGTCGAAGTAATCGCCCTGCCAGCGAATCGGGGGCACCTTGGCCCCAAGGGCGTTGGCCAGCCGCGCTAGGTTCCAGCAACCGTCGGCCGGCGCACGTAGCGTTGCGATCACCTGGCCGCGCTGCGCAGGGTCGCTGGTGGTGTAGTCGATCACCGCCAGTCCCGCACCGCCCTCCAGTGCGGCAAAGGCCGGGTGCGCAAGCAGGGGGCCCGCCTCCGGTGTGCCCTCCAGGCGAGCATCCACCGCCAGTGCCGCGCGGCTGGCCTGGCGCAAGGCGTCGATGACCTCGGGGACTGTGGCCGCCTGGTTGGCCAGGCGCTGGCCCGCCGCCCGATCGCCAGCCGCATAAAACAAGATCGCCAAGCGCTGCCGCTGGGTTTGCGCCTGGCGCGTGGCCTGGCCGTAATCGGAATGCCAGGACAACACCACGGGCGTTTCCGGGCACGGCGGAGGCTTTACTTCGCCGATTGGGGCTCCTAGACTGCGGTGGCCGTGATGCAGCCACTGGAACATGCGCCGGAGGCCCTGGGCCAGATACATGCCCGGCCGCCACGTGGAAGCGGAGGGTTGTTCGGAGGGATCGGGTTTTGCCGGGGTTGCGGAGGTTTCGGGGGTTGCCGCCAGGGATTTACGCGGCAGGGCGAGGAGCCAAAAAGTGGACCAAACCGCAAGCCCCAAGAAGACGAAGCGCATAGAGCGGAACATCGCGGGCTCCCTAGCAAGGCCTGGATGCAGGACCGGGCGGTGCGTAAAGTCCGCCGTGCTTCCGTGGAAGTCTCAAACCGAAGTTCCGTGCCTCGGCGCCGACTGCGTCAGGGGGTTGGGCTTCCGTGGAGCATTCCCGCCTTCCTCGGCGGGATACGACGGCACCGCCCGCCGTGCCCGGGGGCTGGCCCGGCCAAGCCCTGCCGCTGGGGCGCCCTATTGGCGCCCGCCGCGGAGTTCCGCACGATTATCGGCAGAGTCTATCGGTCAGGCATTCTGTGCCGATTGAGGAAGATAGTTGTAATTGGTAAACCAGAGAAAATCAAACGGCTGCTGCGGCCCGTCCAGCAGTAATCCCCACGTGTGGAGGTGTCCGATCCATCCATAGGGGCCGAAATGGAACCACACGTACCACCCTTTAGACGGGTGCGAAACGCAAGCGCAGGAGGAGACGGATGCGACTTACCACCCAAAGGAGGGCTTTGCTGCTTGGAGCCATCGGTATCGTAATCGGGTGTTGCCAACATGTTTGGGCCGGCCCACCCGAAACCCGTGTGGCCGATGCCCTGGCCGAGCTCGAGGCCTGGCTGCAACCCAGCCCCGAAGGCCCCGGCTGGATGGCTTACTTGCAGACCGAGGCCCTGCGGGCCGAACTTGCCCGAGGTCCCGAAGCCCAGTGGCAAGTGCTGATGGGCATCCTCGGGCGGTACTCGGCCGACGTGCCCGGGCTGGAGGCCGCGCCGTTTGTCAAAGTCCGCAACGCCCTGGCCGGCTGGCTGGCCACGCGGTATGCCCCCTCGCGCGAAGAGTTGCCGCAGGCCGCACGCCAGGCCAAGGCCATTTTCCTGCGGCGGACGCCGGCCGACCTGTACGAGGCCCGTTTGGCACTCCATGCGGCGGTGGAGCGGCTGGAATCGCGGCTCCAGGCCGCCGGGCCCGAAGCCGAACGCTGGCGGAGCTATCTGCAAACCGAACCGCTCAAGGCCCAACTCGCCCGCGCCGAACCCGATCTCCAGGAGCTGGAAAACATCCACCGCCGATTCGCGGCCGGCTACGACAGCCTGGGCCTGGTGTGCTTTGCCGATGTCCGCCGGGCCCTGCGCAGCTACGTGTTGGCCGCTCGCCTGTTGGGCGATGCCACGCTCCGCAAGCAGTACGAATCGGCGCTGGATGCCTTGGCCCGCGACCTGGAAGCCTACGCCAAGGCCCCGGCGCCCACGCCGGACCAGGCGGCCGCCATCGCCAGGCTCTTGCAGTGGCTTGGCGATGCAGGCCAGGCCCCCTGGCTTGTCGCCGCGGTGCAACGCACCTTGTCGCATCCCAACGTGTTCGTGACCGTTTCCGACCGGCTGGTGGCGGCCCGGCTTTCCCGCTCCGTCCAAGATGTTTCCCCTGTGGAGGACTGCATCCTGGGGACCAGGCTCTACGGCACCGCACACACCACGGGCCAGGTCCGGGGGGTGCTGGTGCCCTGCGAGGAACAGGCCCTGGTGGACGCCCTGTTCGAAGGCACCAGCGCCACCGAAAACGTGGGGTACAACGGCCCGGCCACCATTTACAGTTCGGGCAGCACGGCCTTGGCCGCCCGCAAACGGTTCTATCTGAACGCCGAGGGCGTCTTTGCCTTGCCCGCGGTTTCCAGCGCGGTCACCTCGACGGTGATCCACCAGATCGACACGGGCGGCCGGGCCCTCGTCGAACGGATCGCCTGGAAGCGGGCTTTGCGGCAGAAAACGCTGGCCGAAGCCATCGCCTCGGACCATGCCCAGGAGCGCTTCAACCAGCGCATGGACGCCCAGGCCGATGACCTGGTGGCGCGGGCCAACCGGGGATTCCAGGAGCGCTTCCGCCAGCCCCTGGACGAACGGGGCCTTTTCCCCGAATACTTCCACGCCAGCACCACCTCGCAACATGCCACTTTGGTCTTGATGACGACCGGCTCCACAGGGCTGGGCGCCCCCACCGCGCCGCCGGAGTTGCCGGGCGCGGCCGATCTGGCGGTCCGCAGCCACGAATCGTCGATCAACAACCTCGCAGCCGCGGCGCTGGCCGGCGTCTTTCTGGACGAAAAACGCTTCGACGAGATCACCACCCGGCTGCTGGGGCTGCCCGAACGCAAGACCAAGCCCGAGGACGAAGAGAACTGGACGATCACGTTTGCCGACCAACAGCCGGTCACCGTGCGATTTGCCGATGGCGGGCTGCAAATCACCATTCGCGGCAAGCGCTACATGAACGAAGGGCGGCAGTACGAGGCCATGGATGTGACCGCCCGCTACCACATCGAAAAAACGCCGCAAGGCTTTCGCGCGGTGCGCCAAGGGGACCTCGATATCTACCCGCCCGGGTTCGTGCCCGGCACGGGCAGGCAGCTTTCGGCCCGGCAGATCGCTTTGCGCAACGCCCTGCGGCGCCGCTTTGGCCGGTTCTTCGAGGAGACCTGGCAGCCCGAGAACCTGGTGATCGGCAAAGACACGGCCCAGCCCCTGGAGTTGCGGCTGAGCCGCTGGGAGGCTTTCGGCGGCTGGCTGGTGATGGCGTGGGAGCAGTTGCCGGCGGAGAAACGTTAAACGCTATGGCGCGGCCGTAGGGTGCGTGCTTTGCACGCACGTGCTACCAAGCCGTGGGATGCGTGCTCTGCACGCACGCGCCAAGAACGAGCCGCCAGGTTCATCCCGGCGGCAATAAACGGACCGAAGCCGCGTGGGTGCGAAGTGCCCATCTTGCTCGGCGGGCGATAGAATGGGTTTGAGGAAAATAATCATGCCGCACGTCGAAATCGAGTTCGAGTGTTTGCCCTTGCGCACCGTAGGCCGGCTCGATGTGCCGCTGGATGCCTCGCCCGGCTTTCGCCGCTTCGCCGAGCGTGTCAAGCAGGCCATGGCCAAACACGGCACGCACAACGCCTACTATCTGCACCATGCGCACTGCATCTTCCGGCTGACCAACGACCCCCAGGTGGGAACGCTGGATTTCGGGTTCGAGGGGACGGTCCTGACCGATGCCGAAGACCGCCACGCCGTGCTGGCCGACTTGAATGTGGAACTCCGCGGCGAGACGTGCGATTGGTTGACGCAGCCGGTGGTCGAGTGGTTCTCGGAGACGGTGCGCCGGGCGGTGCTGGTGGAGTTCGATCGTTTCGCGGCGGCGGGCGACCTCCGCCGCACCGTGGAACGCATCGAGAGGGTGCAGCGGGAAAGCGATGCCCACGGCGGTTTCGTGGGCATGGGGCTTTAGCCTTCCGCGGGGGCATGAGCCGGCCCATGAGCCGGGCCCGTAAGGGCCCGGTGGCGCACCTCGCGGCCCAAGCTCCTTTGCCCGGCTGCGACGGCCAAAGGTCTCGGGGTGGCTGGCCTTCTGGCCCCAGGGGGCTGCCGGTGGCATGGTACGCTACCGAGGCCATCGTGCAGCGCGGCGCCGTGCCACCAGCCCGTACCTTCGTGCGAGCAGATTTTAGACCTTTTCGAGTTTCCCAGCGATGGCAACCGGTGCAATCCCACCTGAAACCTTGTGCCTATTGGATAGCAGCGACCCGGCCGTCTATCAGGTTCGTACTCGAGGGCCGGGGCCTGCGGGCAGGCTCCCGTTGACCGAGGAGATGCTGCTGTATCGGCCCAGCGGCGATGCTTTCGGTATGACCGAGGACGCGGGCATGGGGTGGGCCCCCTCGGCCCTGGGCGGCCCGCAGGTCGTGATCCTCAGCACCCTCGGGGGATTGCGGGATGCGGGGGGCCGGCCGGTGGCCCTGGGGTATCACACCGGCCACTTCGAGCTGGGCTTGGCCATTGCGGCAGCCGCCGATGAACTTTGCCGTGCCGCGGCGGTGCCTTATGCCGCGTACTGCACCGACCCGTGCGATGGCCGCACCCAGGGCACCCCGGGCATGTTCGACAGCCTGGCCTACCGCAACGACGCAGCCGCGGTATTCCGCCGCCAGGTACGCAGCCTTCCTACGGCCAGGGGTGTGCTGGGGGTCGCCACGTGCGACAAGGGACTGCCGGCCATGATGATGGCCTTGGCCAGCTTCCGCCGGCTGCCGGCCGTGCTCATCCCCGGCGGCGTGACGCTGCCATCGGAAGATGGCGAGGACACGGGCAAGATCCAGTCCATTGGCGCCCGCTTCGCCCACGGCGAGTTGACCTTGGACGAGGCCTGCACGCGGGGTTGCCGGGTGTGCGCCTCGGCCGGGGGAGGGTGCCATTTTCTGGGCACCGCCGCCAGCGCTCAAGTGGTGGGCGAAGCCTTGGGGCTCGCCTTGCCGCACTCGGCCTTGGCGCCGTCGGGACAGGCGATCTGGCTGGACATGGCCCGCCGCAGTGCCCAGGCCCTGTTGGCCATGGACCGCCGCGGCATTCGCCTGGCCGACGTGCTAACCCCGGCAGCCCTCCGCAACGCCATGGTGGTCCATGCGGCCTTCGGCGGATCGCCCAAT
>JBBIQF010000098.1:0-21311 GCA_037442445.1 Planctomycetaceae bacterium | reverse complement strand
AGCTTATCCGGGCCGGCCTAGCTATGCGGGGCCGCGATTTCGATTCGGCGCAGCTTCTGCTCGTTCCCGCCGTTGCCGGTTTCGATGCGGCCGACATGCCCCTATACGCCGCCGCAGCCCGCCGCGTGCTAGGGCAGCTCTTGGGAGGCGATACGGGCCGGGCGCTCGTGGCCGAGGCCGAGCAGTGGATGACCGGCCAGGGCATCCGCAACCCGGATCGCATGACAGCCTTGTTCTTCCCCGTCCATGCCGCGTAGCCTTGCGCGGCGCAACGCCAGGGGCCTTACGGCACCAGGCCCAGCACGTGCCCGCTGCGGAGCACGACGGCGATACGGCCTTGGGCATCCAGGGCCACCGGCCAGCGGACCGGCTCGCCCGGCAGCGGCTCGGTCCACAGCGGCTGGTTGGCCGCCCGGTCCTGGGCCACCAGCACCCATTGGTCGGTGCCCGGCCGGCGCTGGCAGAACAGCGCGGCGTTCCGGGCTTCCACGATATCGCGGGTCCAGCGGACCGAAGGGTCGAACACCGGGCTTTCGGGCCGGGAATACAGCGGCTGGCCGGACACCGTCACCTGGGAGTTCACCAGGTGGAGTTCCCGGCCGCGGGGGGCGTGCGAGCCCATGCCGCCGGGCGGCGGGTTGAGGCATTTGCCGTCGCGAATATCGAAGATGCCCGGCGAGACGGTGTTGCCGCCTGCCAGGTACAGCTTGCCCTCGTGCAGCAGCATCTCGCCCTGGCAGGTCACGCCCCGCCGGGAAAAGGCGTCCAAATGCCCGGCCGAGTTGTTCTGCCAGCGGATGCGCCCGCTTTGGGCGTCGAGGGCATATACGTGGGTGCCGTCGAGGTCATTGAGCCCTGCGGCGAAGTAGGCCACGCCATCCTCGACCAGCACTCCTCCGGCCACGGGCCAGGTGGACAGCAGGGCGCCGTACACAGGGATGCGCCGCTGGGCCGGCGCGGCGCGGAACCGCCACAGCAGCCTGCCGGTGGCTGCCTCGACCGCATACACCCAGCCGTCCGACGAGCCGACGAAGGCCCGGCCGGCGGCAATGCTGGGCGGGTAGCGCACCGGGCCGCCGGTAAACAGGGTCCAGCGGGCCGTGCCGGAGGCGGCATCCAGGGCGTGGACCACACCGTCGGCGCCGGCCACGAACACCAGCCCGCCCGCGGCAACCGGCGAGGTCATCTCGACCGGCGCCTTGGGCTGGAACTGCCATCGGCGGGCGATGCGGGCAGGGACGGCGGCCTGGGTCTTGGCCGAGCGGCGGTTGTCGGCCCGATGGGTGGGCCAGTCTTGGGGTGCGACGGCAAGCGACTGCCGCACCTCCAGCCCCGCGGGGTCGGGGACCTCCAGCCGATCGGCCTCGGTGGCCTTCTGGTCGAAGCGGAAGTCGCCGGCCGGCGCAAGTGCGATGGCTCCGAACATTTGGAGATTGCAGTCGCAGGCCCAGGGGAGCCAGTAGAGTTGCCCATGGGCCACCACCACGCCCACATGGCACGACGGGCGCATGGGCGAAAGCCATTGCACCTGGCCGGTGGCCAGATCCAGCCGGCCGGAACCCTCGTGCCCGCGGAAGAAGATGCCATCCACGGTACCCGTGGAGCGTGTGCAGGCCCGGCGGAACGTGTGGTACTGGGCGAGGATTTTGCCGGTCAGCGGGTCGAGCTTGCGGGTGCGGTCCGTGGAGTTCTGCGGGCCGATGGTATATAGGCCATCCTCGCGGATGACGATGTGCAGGTCGATGGCCTCGTGGCGCCACAGCACGCGGCCGTCGGCGGTGGAAAGGGCCGTCAGCCAGTGCACCTGCGGCCCGACGAAATACAACGCCTGGTCGGTGCACTTCACGTACACGGTGCTTTTCCAGCCGCCGATGTAGCCGTGGCCGGGCCGATATGGCCCGATGGCCTGGAACACCTCGGGGTCCTTGTCCTTGGTGCGGCGCCAGATTTCGTCGCCGGTTTGGGCATTGCGGCAGGCGATGTACTGGCCGAAGGAGCAGTAATAGATCCGCCCGTTTTTCATGCACAGGCTGCGGCTATCGATGGGCACATCCTCGTGCCGGACCCACAGGGGGCGGCGGGTCTTGGGGTCGAAAGCCGCCAGGGTGGTGCCGAAGCCCCAGCGGTAATCCTTTTCGTTGTAGCCCCGGGAGATGGCATCCCAGGGCCAGCCATGGTTGGTGCTCCGCCACTTGGCATCGGGGTCGCGGGGTTCGTCGGGGCCGATGAGGGCGTACAGCACGCCGTCTTCCAGGGCCATCCATTTCCAGAACGTGCCGCCGGCCTCGGTGGCGGGCAAAGCGATTTCGCCCCGCACGGTGCCGGTGGCGGGGTCCAGCACCTTGCACGATTTGTCGTCGGCCAGATACAGGGCGTCGCCGGTGGCGATCATGGTGCTGCGATCGACCATGATGCCGGGGACCAGGGGGCGCTTCCAAAGGATCGTGCCATTGAAGGCGTTCATGGCCACCAGGGTGTTCAGCCAGGGCTCTTCGCGCTGGTGCCAGGCCACATGGCCGAAGGCCATGAAGATCCGGCCACCGGCCGCCACCGCCGCCTGGGGTGCCGGGGCGTAGCGGGGCTCGGCAATGTACTTGGTCAAATAGGGGGCGCGGGCCAGGCGGTCTTGCGACTGGGGATTGTTATCGGCCCGATGGTAATGGTGCGTCCACTCGTCGATGCCCTCGGGGAACGGCTTGCGCCAGACTTGGGCACCGGCCAGAGCAACCCCCTGGGGACGCAGCACGCGGAGGACCTCTTCCTTGGCCGGGCCACCCTCGCCAGCGGCCGGGCCGATGAGGACCACCACGTCGGCCAGGTTGTCGGCCAGGCCAATCTGCCCGGCGCGCAGTTGGTCCACGAACACCCGGGTCCCGTAGAAACCCGCTTCATAGACCGCCTGGCAGGTCTTCGTTGCGCTGGCGGCGTCGGGCACGGCCACAAACAGCGTCAGATCGCTGTGCCGGGCCAGGTCCAGGGCCAATCGGCCTTCCACGTCGCCGACCACCACGGCAATGCCCCGCGAGACGCCGGCTTTGCGCAATACCACGTCGGCTGTGGGGACCTCTGCCGCTTGGGCTGCTGCGGCTAGCCCAATCGCCATTCCAACCAAGAGCCATCGCGCACGCATTTTCGTTGCTCCTTGACCGAGTCGCCAGTTGGCCAGCTTCTAGAGGACGACGGCATCAGTTTAGGCCCTGCGGGGCCAAGCAAGCAATCGGGGGCACCAGGCGGAATGCGGGGCGGCCGGCAAGCCCGGTTCTTGCTCCCGCCGCAGGGGGAGCAATGGCGAAGCTCGGCCGGCCCATCTCCCGAACATCGCGGCGTTTGATGACGTCGGCGAATCAAGGCCACCCCGGGGGCCGCAGCAGGCCGACCGCCGGTTGGGATCGCACATCGCTTGCGGCAACTCCGGGGCTTGTCCGCACCGCCGCCGTTTGCCCGCATCACCGGTTCTTGCCGGTATATCTGGTCTTGCCCGCATATTTGGCTCCAGACGAAAGACCACCTTTGGCCGGCATATCCGGCGTTGGCGGGCACTTCGGTCCGCCCGGGCAGTCCCCTGCAAGCTATGCTTTTGTTGTCGATCGAACGATTCGGTTGCGGGAAGGGAACATGGAACCGCTGGGTTACATCGCGCCCTGGGTCCTGGGCAGTGTGGCCGTGGGGATCCTGGTCGGCTATCTGCTGCGTGGCCGCGCGAAGATGGCCGAAATCCTGGTCGCAGAGCGCGAGCGCCAGGCCACCCTCAAAGCCCTGGTGGGCTTTCTCCGTGCCATGGATCAGATGAACGGCGACGTGGAATGCCACAACACCGAAATCCGCCAGCAGGCCGACCATGTGGGGGCGCTCCAGGTCACCGGCGAGATGGAAAGCGTACAGCAGGCCCTGTTGGACCACATGCTGGCGTTGCTCAAGGCCAACCGCCGCCTGCAAAACGACTTGATGTGTACGCGCTACCGGATGGAGGAACAGGCCCAGGAGATCGACCACGCCCGCCGCGAGGCCCGAACCGACGCTTTGACCACCGTGGCCAACCGCAAAGCCTTCGAAGAAAAGCTGCATGTCCTCTTCTCCGAATGGGAGCACCAGGGGCGGCCCTTCGTGCTTATGCTGGCCGACTTGGACCATCTCAAGCGCATCAACGACTCGCACGGGCATCCGGCCGGCGACCATGTGCTCAAGAAGGTCGGCAGTTGGCTGAAGGAATGGGTTCGGCCGGAAGATTTCGTAGGCCGCTACGGAGGGGACGAGTTCGCCATCCTTCTGCCCGCCACGGAGCTGAGCACGGGGCTGGAACTGGCCGAAAAGCTTCGTGCCCGGACCGCGTCGCGGGCTTCAGGCGTCACCTTCCGCGGGGAGCAGGTCTCGCTTTCGCTGAGCATCGGCGTGGCCGCCGCGCGGCCGGGGGATACCGTCGAATCGCTGGTGCAGCGCGCCGACGAGGCGCTCTCGCAATCAAGTGACGTGCGAAGAGCCGGCCGGCACACCCGTCGCCGACCTCTTGGGGCCGGTCCAAGACCCCAGCATCCTGCCCGCCGGGCGGATCGAAAGCGAGACATTCCTGCCCTCGTGGACGCCTCCGCCGGAAAGCCCGCCCATCTTGGGCGGCAGTGCCGAGGCCCTGGACTTCTGAGCGGGATGGCGGCACCGCCGAGCGCGGCCGGGACGCCAAGCCCCATTTCCTCCCGGAGTGGCAGCGGCATGTTGCCCGCAGCAGTACAAAAGGGGAGCAATGCCCGTTCCGTCTGGGTCTGCGGGCGGCACCGCTGCGGCAATGCTCAGGGTTCTTTTCGGATTTCGAACACGTCGCCCGACAGGTCGAAACCCTTGGGTTGCGGCGTCTCGGCCGCCGAGGCCGGCGTGCTGGCTGCCGACTCGGCCGGGTGGCTTTTGCTGGGCTGCGTGGCGCCGGGGCCTGCGCTGGGCCGCTTGAGGAAGGCGATCCAGGTCATGATCCCTTTGGCATCCTTGTAGTGATGGGTCGCCACCAGTTCCCACCCTTCCTGGCCCACGGTACACAGCTCGGTGTACAAGGCGTTTTCGGACTTGCGGGTGAAATAGAGATACTCCCAGCGTTGCTGGGCGTGGACCACTGGAGTCTTGGTCATGGCCGACTCCTCGCGCGACGGTCAATTGGGCCGGCCGATACCGATTGGCCGGCAGAGGAGGGCTTCCCCGGGGCTCCAGTATAGTGCGCCGGCAGCCGCGCCGAAAGCGATCAGGGCAAGCGCCGGCCGGCGGCGCCGCGGGCTCCGCACCAACCGCGCATCGGGCCTGGGGACCGCGGCGGCTCTTTACCCGCGGCCGGACTGCGTTGGCCTACCGTTGGCCGGTTTCGACCAGGAGGGCGACGATTTCCAGCGCGGGCACTGCGCACTGGGCCGAGCGGGGCGCACCTCCCGCACCACTGCCGCGCCACAAGTCCAGCGCGCGCCGCAGCAAGGCGGCACGCACGGCGTCAGCCTGCTGGGCCGGGGCGCTGCTTTGCCACCGGCGCCATAGCTGCTCGAAATCACCAAGAGCTTCGGGGCGGCCCTCGATCGCCTGGACGACCAGCGATTCCAGACGCTGGAGATCGTGCAATGCCTCTTCCGGCGCACGGGCCTGGGCCGAAGCCTCGGCGGTATGGCCGGAGGCGACGGGCTGAGTCTGGGGCTGCCACGGAAGCTCCTGGCCGGTCCCTCCGCTATCGGGCGGCAAGACCGCCTGGGTCTTGGGACGCGTTTGTTCATGCAGCAGTTCCCGGCACCCGACCAGCCGGAGCACGGGCCGGGCCTGGTCCAACGGCCGGGCCGCTTCCGACTCGCTGGAAGCCCAATTCGCGGCCTCTGGCGGCTCGCCGCGCTCCACCGGCGACAAGGCGGTGGCCTCGAACTCCTCGAGCAATTGCAGGCCCAAAGCGGGCAGGTCATCGCAGGATAACTCGCCAGGCCAGCGGGCCAACTGGTTGGCGAGGAAGGAGAGCCGGCCCGATTTGAGTATGCGGTAGACCGCGCGGGGCCAGGCCTCGACGGGTGCAAACTCGGCCGGCGGGGGCTGATCCAAGTCCAGCACCGCCACATGGTACAACCGCCGCAGCCGCCGCTCTTCCTGCGGGTCGTGCCCCAAGGCGACCATGCGGAACGGCCGGCGCGAACAGAACTTCAGACCGGTGGAGAACGAGAACTCGATGCGGCAGGCCGGGGGCAGGCAGTTGAGGATGCCGGCGAACAGGGCCTCGGGGGCCGGGCCGCCCCGGACGGCAATGGTCACCGAATCGAGTGCGGCCTGGAGCAGGGCAGCCAGCCACGGGGCACCTGGCGTGGAGCACAGGCGGGCCAGAAGGGCGGTATCTACCGCGGCGGCCCGGCCGGTAAGCGTGCACGCGCTCAGCCGGCGCGGGATTTCCTCATACACGCGGAGCGTGCCGTTGGCCAGCGCGGCCCGCAACAAGGCGAACGGATTATTGGCGAAGCGGGCCAGCACCCCCGGCGGGACGATCAGGCACTGGGTGTAAACGCGCAAGCCTCCCCGGGCGCTGTATTCCGGCCCGGCATGGACCGTGCGGCTGGCACAATACCGGCCGCTGTGCAGGCGATGGAAGTTCAAGCTGGCGGCTTCCGGGCCTTCGGAAAGCAACGCGCCGTGCGAAGGCCCCCACGCGGCGATCTCCCGCAACTCGGATTCTTCCAGGCCGCCGCTGGCCGCGATCACCTGGTATCCGCAGGCGGCGTCGGTCTCGGCCGAGGTGAAAATGGCTTGCTCGATCGGCTCCATGGTGCGTCGGCGAAACTCAGGGTTTGGCCAGGGCACGCTTGCGGTTCAACCACCCCAGGGCCTTCAACTGGTCGTAGAGCCACTCGAACGGTTCCACGATGCCGTAAGGTTCGATGCGCAGGGGGATGAACACCCGGCCGTCCTGGCGCGTGGTGCGCAGCGCGCAGGCCCCGGCGACCCCCGCGGCAAAGAACCGGTGCACCGGGAACCGCTTCTGGCACTGCTGCCACAGGCCGGCCGCGTGCGCCTGGGCATAGCCGGCCGGATCGGCCTGGCATTCTTCGCACTGGTCCGACTTGGTGAAGATCACCGCCACCGGACGCCGCGCCCAGCCGGTCTTGGGATCCTCTTCCAGCTCGGCCAGGCAACTCATGAGTTTCATGGTGAAGTAATCCTGGTCGCGGTGGCCTTCCTTCAGGCGCAGGGCATCGACCAACACCAAGGCGCCCACGCATTTGCGGAGATAGGAGGAGATGACCGGGTAGGTGTGCGGGTGATCGACTTCCTGGAGCAGGGCATCGCCCGCCATATCGGGGACGATCAGGTCCACCGCCGTCTTCTCTCCGGGCCGGGCGACCTGGCAATGCACCCAGTTCCAGCGGTCCGGCTCGTTGGGGGTTTTCTGGGGGAAGGCGCAGTGGGCCAGGGCGGCCATGGTGGTTTGTTGCAAGGTGATGGAGAACGCCCCCCGGGCCAAGAGTTGCATCCGGGTGGGCTGGCGCGAGAGCATGTCGATGAGCATGCCCAGGTACACGGTCTTGCCCACCGCGCTTGCCCCCAGCACGGCGATCAGTTTGGGGTGGAGTTTCTGGGCCAGCAATTGATGGGCCAAAGCCATCGGCGCGGCGCAGTGCGTGCAGAACTCGGCATCGAAGGTGTTCTCTTCTTCGCAGATGTAGCAGGGCACCGGCGCCGCATAGCGGGCCAGGCGGTACGACTGGAGCGGCACGATGGCTTCGCGCGTCATGGCTGGACCTCGGGGCTGCACGGCTCCGCGGACGAAACACCCGGATCGGCGCCGGGCCAGGCCAGCGCCACGTCGCAGGCGCCGATGGCCAGGCGAAAGCCGATGTTCGGCTTGCGGGCCACCGCGGCATCGCCGCTTTGGAACTGGCACGTGGCCTGATTGTCGAAGTAGGTATCGAAGGCCCCGCCGCGGAGGCTCTTCAGGCCGATTTCGGCCGCCCATGTGCTCTCAGACCCGTCGGGCGGCAGATAGTTGCCCCACATCCATTCCCAGACGTTGCCGGTCAACTGATAGACGCCGCCGACACTCACGCCGCCCGCGAAATGGTGCACCGGCACCGTATCGCCCGGGCCGGAACCCCACAAGTTGGCCTTGGTGCGGTCCATCGTGTCGCCCCAGGGGTAGCGGCGCTGGAGCCGGGTGGTGGCCGACAGGCGGACCGGCCAACTGGCTGCCTTCACCCATTCGGCATCGGTGGGCAGACGTTTTCCCACCCAGCGGGCATAGGCCGAGGCCTCATACCAATTCACACCGACCACCGGATGGTCCTCGCGCCCTGGGGGGAAGGTGCCGTTGCGCCAATAGCGGGGTCCCGGCCGGCCGGTCTGATCTACAAAGTCCAATACCGCCGGGAGGATCGAGGGGTCCCACAGGGCGGGTTGTTCATATCCGCCAGCGGCGACGAACGCCGCGTATTGGGCATTGGTCACGGGATAGCGGTCGAGGAAGAACCGCTGGACCTGGACGATGCGGCCGGGACCCTCGGCCAGGGCGGTCTCGTCCAGCCGGCCATCTTCGGCGGCATCGTCGATGGGGCCGAGAAACACATCGCCGTCGGGCACCAGGGCCATATCCTCTTCCAGCGCCGCCAATGCCCGCTGGAACTGTTCTTCCGACAGGCTGGCGGCGATCTGCGGGCGGAGCAACAGGGCATAGCGCCCCTGGGCCAGCATCTCTTCGACCAGCGTGTCGAGGTCGTTGGGATCGGCGGAGGGTGGCCGGACCATGGGGCGTGGCCTGCGGGGCGGGGGTCCTTCGGCCGGCGCTTTGGCCGCGGCGTGCGGGGCTGCCAAGCTCCGCCCGCGCAGCCCCACAAACCCCAAGCCCAGTATTCCGCCCACGGCCAGCCACGGCTGGCCCAGGCCCAATCCCAGGCCCAGATTCATCGCGGCCGCAACGCCGGTCGTCCATCGCACCACCGACGGGCGATCGCCATTGCTGCCGGGGCGCTGGGCCGAGGTTTCCAAAGAACTGTTCGACATAGCTTCACCCTGTGGTTCCGTTGCGCCGCCTTCGGGCCAGGTCGCGCTGTAACATCTGGAACTGGGCCATCACCGAGTTGAGCACCGGATCTTCGCCGGTTGGACGGGCGGCGGCCGCAGTCCGGGCAGGCTCTGCGGCGGCCGGTTGTTCCTCATCGCGGGCGGCCGGCGCCGGCTGGGCACTCACCAGCGTCTCCAAGAGCCGGCGCATGCGCTGGATCTCTTCGCTCCACTGGGCGCGTTCCTGGGCGATCTGGCGGCTTTGCTCGGCCAGGGACTCGGCCAGTTCGGCCGCCCGCATCCGCACCAACTCCAGCTCGTTCTCCAGGGCCTCGCGCTGCCGGCTTTCCTCGGCCTGGGCCTGGGCCAGACGCTGTTGTTGCTCCGCCAAGGCCCGCTCCATCTCGGCCTGGAGGCGCTGGCGCTCGGCCTCCAGCGCCTGCTGCTGGCGCTGGAGTTCCGCCGCCTGGCTTTCGAGTTCCTGGCGGGCCCGCTGGTGCTCGGCCTGCCACACCCGCTCCTGGCGGAGCATCTGGCCCCAAAGCTCTTCCAACTGCACAAACAGGCCGCGGAGGAACTCGGCGACCTGGTCGTGGCTTTCGGCCAGTTGCGCCAGGCAGTTGCGGACTCCTTTCCAATCGGTAATCAATAGCGAAGAGACGACAGCCATAGGGCCCGCCAGACCCGCGGACTTTTGCAGGATGTGCCATCGCAAGTCTAGGTCAGAAGCCCGGCCGGAGCAAATCCGCAGGCGCTGGCCGGCGCGAACAACAGCCGATGATGCCCAAACGCAACACGGCAGCGGACTCGCTCGGTGCTGGCGGCCTGTTGGAGGCCCGGAAGGGCCCGGTGCGGCCGGCCGAGTGCCGACGCCCGTAAACGGGCCTACTTTGGGCTTTGGGAGCGGTACACGAGCGGTTTCGCCGCGCGGCGAGGGCTGGCCGCTGGGCGCCCGCCAGAACGCCTTGGGCCCCGGGGGCCTACGGCGGCCCGATGGCCAGCAAGTGCGTGCGGGTGTTGATATAGAGTACCCCATCGGCCACCGCGGGCGTGCTGTACACCGCGTTGCCCATGGGGTTTTTGGCCAGCACCTTGAGCGTCGTGGACAGGGCCAACACCAGCACGTCGCCATCTTCGGTGCCCAGGTACACCTTGCCGTCGGCCAGCAGGGGCGACCCCCAGATCGCCGACATCGCATCGTGCGTCCAGTGCCGCTTGCCCGTGCGCGCATCCAGGCAGTGGATCAACCCGGCGTGGTCGCCGATGACCAGGATGCCATCCTTGATGGCCGGCATCCCCAAGCTGCGGTGCATCACGTCTTCGAAGCGACTGTCGGCGTCCTTGCTGCTTGGGACCCGGCCGCGGTAACCCCACACCGCCGCCGAGTTCGGGTTGGGTTGGATGCGATGCCCGGCGCGGGGGTCGGCCGCAATGAGCCTGCCAGGAGGCACCGGCCGGCCCTGGGCATCGACCACGATCTGCGGGCTGACATCGCCGCGGCGCGTGGGGTCGATACACCATAGGTCGGCTTCGCCCTCACCCGACTCGGGGTCCTGGCCGGTCACGACATACACCCGGCCTTCGGCCACCACGGGGGTGGCGATGATGATGTTCCGCCGCCCCTGGCCTCCCCCTTCCCAGCGGGCATCCTTGGGATTGCAATCGAACTTCCACAGCAATCGGGGTCGGCCATCGCGGGTCCGGGCGGCCTCGAAGCTGTACACCCAGCCGTCGCCGCCGCCGAAGATCACCTGCGGCACGCCGCCCAGCACCGCCACTGCCGGCGACGACCACTGGCCGTCCAGCAGGTTCTCGCCCGGCGACCGGTCGGCCCAGACGAGCTTGCCCGTGGACTTCTCCAAGGCAATGAAGCTGGGGGCCTGCGGGGCGGGGATGCGGTCCTTGGTATCCACGCCGTTGGAGGTCCCCGAAAACAGCAAATCGCCCGCGGCCGTCACCGAACAACTGGCCATGTACCGCTGCACCGTCCCCAGTTGGCGCATCATGTCGTAGCGCCAAACCACGTCGGACTCGTCGGGGGCCACGACCGGCTCGGAGCGGTCCGGGCCGTCGTTCTCGCCATCCAGAAACCCTTCGGTGTCCAGGCATACGATCTCGCCGCGGTTGGTGACGATCCACAGCCGGTCCCCTTCGACCAGCGGTGTGCTGCAAATGCCTTGCTTGGGCCAGTCCAACTCCTGGGCCGGCAGCTTGGGCACCGAATGCTGCCAGAGGAACTTGCCATCGCTGCGGCGAAAGCAGAGGAGGCAGCCCAGGTCCACCGAAGCGGGATAGCGGGCCAGGTAGCCCGCCCCGTTGTTGGTGGCGCAGAAAACCTTGTCGCCGGCCACCACGGGGCTGCCGTAGCTTTCGCTGCCCAGCCGGGCAACCCAGCGGATGCCACGGGCCTCGGGCCCGCCCAGCCACTTGCCCGTCTTCCGGTCGAACTGGCCCGCGTTCCACTCGACAGGCAGGCCCTTTTCGTCCGAGACGTTGTTCCGCGCCGGCGAACCGCCCCACTGAGGCCAGTCGGCTCCCCAGGCCGCCCCGGCAGCGCACGCCGCTGCACTGGCCAGGGCCCACACCGCGCGGGCCAATCGCCTGGGAGACGCCGAGTATCGTCTTGGCATGGCTGGCATGCTCCGCATCATGGCTGGCACGCACACGAGGATTCCGCGTTGTCCACCAGGATCTCGTCCTGCGGATCGAACTTGGGAAACACGATGTTGAGGATGGTCATGGGCCCCAGGGCCCGGTGGACCACGCCGGGCGGAATGACCACGCACATCCCCGGCCGCACCGGCACCCGCTGCCCGTCCAGCTCCACGGCCGCCTCGGGCCCGCACTCCAACACGTAATACGTCTCGGTGAGGCGCTGGTGGTAATGGGCCTGGGCGTTGCCGGTGATGGTGGTGCGGTGCAGGGTGCCGGGGAAGGCTGCCACGCCGGCCAATGCCCGGCGCGACGTGCCGCAGGGGCACGGCACCTCGGCAATGGCGTCGAAATCGACGATGGTCCAACGCGAAGCGGACTGGCTCATG
This sequence comes from Planctomycetaceae bacterium, assembly GCA_037442445.1. Lineage (GTDB taxonomy): Bacteria > Planctomycetota > Planctomycetia > Pirellulales > Thermoguttaceae > JANLFZ01. Next base: position 9,282 of record JBBIQF010000098.1, on the reverse strand, counting down.
GTGCAGCCCTGAAAACCGAAGACACACGAAGCACGCGCCGCCCATACGTGCGGCGCCGGCACCGCATTGTAACAGACGCGGCACCGGCAGGCGTAGGGCATAGCCCGGGCAGAATACCCGCGGCAGCGCAGCACCATCCGGCGCGTCAGGCCGCCGCGCAAACCGGCAGGCCAACGTGCGAAGCGGCACGCAGTGGAAGGCGGTATGCTGCCCCAGGCGTCCCCAAGCCGCTTCGGGCCCCTAATTGCCTCGCTCGACGGCGGGCTTGCAATACGCCATGGCCATTAGCGCATAGCCGGTAACCAAAGCGGGCTCGCCCTCCAGCCACCGGGCATTCTCATTGACCCACGAGCCGTCGGGGCGCTGGCGGCGGATGAGTTCGGCCAAGAGTTCCCGCCGCCAGTCGTGCCACACGCCCTGCTCGTCCTGGATGCGGTCCTGCCCCAAGGCATCCAGGGCCTTGGCGAAGGTGTGGTAATAGTAGTACAGCCCGGCGCTTCCCATGCCGGGGTTGGAGCGGAGATCGTAGTACTTGCGGATCCAGGCGATGGCGGCCTTCACGCGGGGGTCGTCGGGGCCAACGCCCGCGAAGATCATGCTTTTGAGCCCCGCATAGGTCATCGAGCCGTAGCTCCGCAGCCCGCCGTTGGGCGTCTTGCCGGCCATGCTCTCGCCCCCGCCGACCGGCGTGTAATAGAAGCCGCCGTCGGGGTTCTTGGCGGCCAGGCCGGTGGTGTTGTATTGGCTCTCGAAGTTCTGGCATCGCGAGACGAACACCAATGCCCGCTGGATAGCGGGGTCATCCGGCCCGTTGCCTACCGAGCGGAGCGCTTCGATGAGGAAATGGGTATTCGATAGATCCGGCCGCTCGTGTTTCCCGTACCCGGCACCCCCGTAATAGGCGCTCGACTTGTCATGCCCTTCGCCCTCGTCCCACTGCTCTTTTTTTAGAAAGGCGTCGGCGGCCTTGAGGATGCGATCGTAGCGGCCGTCCCGGTTGGCCGCAGCGAAGCACATGACGGCCAGGCAGGTTTCGTAGTTGCGGTACAGCCCTTTGGGCTGGTAGATGCCGCCGTCGGGCCGGACCATGCCTTCCAGGTACTTCAGGCTGCGGGCCACGAGGGGGTCATGCACGCCCACGCCGTTGCGGAGCAGGCCGGTGGTGACCACCGCCGTCACGCCGGGGCCGGCAAATGAGGCGTAAGAGCCGTCCGGGGCCTGGGCGGTTCGCAGAAAGGCGATGGCCCGATCCAGGGCCTGCCGGTAGGCTTGCCGATTCACGGCCGGCACCGGGGCGTGCGCTTCCGCCTTGCCGGGATTCCCGCCTGCCGGGCCTGCGGGCGCAGGGGCAACCTGCCGGGCGGGGGCGGTGGGGGCCGCCGCAGGCCCACTGGCCCCCAAGGCGGCGCCCAGGCTCAGTCCACCCGCCAGGGCAAACCATGCAGCCATCATTCGGAGACTTTCCGCATGGAATACGCGGGTCATGGTCTGGTTCTCCTTCGGGAACTGCGAGCGGGTTGGCTGGGCTCGGTACCAGGGAATCAAGGGGTGGGCAACGCAGCGACCTCGCCCCCGGCGCGGGTACCCAGCGCCCGCCAGGTGGCCAGGTCGATCGTCTGGCTCAGTGGCTTGGCCGAGCCGTCCATCAACAAGATGTTGACCACTTGGGGATGGTAGCTGCGGGCCGTGACCGCGGCATAAGTCCGCTGGGTGGCACTTCGGCCCTCCTGCTGGGAATTATAGTCGATATCGTAGGTCCGGCCATCGGAATGGAGGTACGCCACGAATGTGTTGGGCCCGAAAACCGTGGTTACGCCGCTGTGATGGACCCTCCCGTCGCCCCATTCGGTATGGCCGGTATTCTGGTTCGTGCTGGGGCCGAGCTTGAAATCAGCGCCCGGGGCCCAGGCGGCCAGGGCGGCAGGCGATTGGGGCACGGCCGGGCCGGGGTCCGCGGTGTTCCGGAAATACGAGGTGAAGGCTTTCACCTCGGCCGCCCCCAGCGTGTTCGTGGTGCCATCGACGATGGCCGCGGTGGTGATCTGGCTGTTGGGAAAGAAGACCCCATCGCCGCCTTGTCCGGTGGCCGGATCGTACACGAACCACGTGCCGAAGTTGAAGCCATAGTTTTGCGGATAGGTTAGCGGATTACCGCTGCCATCGACGCGTACCCGGTCGTTGACCTCGCTGGGGCAGAGGAACACCGGAATCCGGAGGGTCGGTACGCCCGTTGCGCGCTGGGCGTCCCAGGGCACATCCAGCCGCACCCGCTGGTAGGCGCTGGTTTTTTCCAAGAACGGGAGTATCCGGCCATGGATCGACCACGAGCCGTTGGTGGTACCCAGGGCCGTGCCCGGCCGGATGCAAAAGCTCGGCGGAAAACTTGTGTTGGCCGTCGCGTAGTTGTGCAGCGCCAGGCCGATCTGCTTGAGGTTGTTCAGGCATTGGGCACGGCGGGCGGCCTCGCGGGCACTCTGCACCGCGGGCAAAAGCAAACCCACTAGCACCCCGATGATGGCAATGACCACCAGCAACTCCACCAGGGTGAAGCCATGGGCATTAGGCCCCGCGGCCGGCCGGTACCCTCGTAGCTCTAACTCCGTACGTACAAGCTTCGGCACCAAGTGGCATCCTTTCTTCATGTGATGACTTTTCTGCCTGCGACGACATATCCGACTGCGCCGGTCCCGCCAGACGGATTCGGCACCAGAGGGCAAGTCGGTTGGGTAACGGCGGTTGCAACGCGCGTGCCGCTTGGATGGCCGATTGGCGAGCGCCAGCAACCCATTGCGGCTCCATGAGTTGTGTATGCCGAGGGCCGGCGGCTAGAATGGGCGGCTGGCGTTTTTTGCGACAGGCGTGTCGATTGGCGCACCGCCTTGCTCGCCGTGTTTGGTCGCCTTGCCGCGGCGGACATCGCCTTCTGGCTCCCGCAGCGGCTGTTTCCCCACTGGAGGGCTGATGGTCCGGTGCTGCCCGGCCAGAAACCCTGGTGCCGAGGTGCGGACGGGAGTCTTCCCATGCGATACCCCATTTATGCCCAGCTTCTGGTGCCGATGTTGCTGGTCGTGTTGGTGGCGATTCTGTTGGCCAGCGGAAGCACCGCGTATTGGGCGGCCGCCCGCACCCGGGCCGAGCAAGAGGCGGCGTTGGAACGGGTCGCCCGAACCTTGGCCCAGGCCCGGTACCCGTTGAGCGGCACCATTTTGACCCAGGTGGCCGGCCTTTCGGGAATGGAACTGGTCACCCTGGATGCCGGAGGCGGTCTGGCGGAAAGCACTTTGCCGCTGCCGACCGGCGAGGCGGCGGTTCTGGCCAGGGTGGCCCCGCAGCAGCCGGGGGCGGACAGCCGTGCATTGCGGTCGCCCGGCGCGGTAAAGCTTTCCGGCCGCGACTACCTCGTCCAGCGTTTGCCCCTTGCGCCCCGCTGGCGTTCGGAAGAGGCCGCCGAAAGCGTTTGCGTGCTGTATCCCAAGGACGTGTGGTTGGCACAGATTCGGCGGGCGATGCTCCCCGCCTTGGGCGCGGGAGCCGTGGCCGCGTGCCTGGCGGCCGGCACCACGGTGCTCGTTGCGCGGCGGTTCGTGCGCCCCATCCAAGAGGTGGTCCGCCACACGGCCGGAATTGCCGAAGGCGATTTCCGGCCCGCACCGATGCCCCCTCGCAACGACGAACTCCGCGATCTGGCCGACTCGGTCAATCGGATGGCGCACCGCCTGGCCCAGTACGACGCCCATATCCGCCAGGCCGAGCGGCTGCACACGGCCGGCAAGCTGGGGGCGGCGGTGGCCCATCAGCTTCGCAATGCCGCCACGGGGGCCCGCCTGGCCCTGGAGTTCCACCAGCGGGATTGCCCCCTTGCCGGCCAGGACGAAGCCTTCCAGGTGGCCCAGCGCCAGTTCCGCCTGATCGAGTCATTCTTGCAGCGGTTTGCCGCCTTGGGCCGGCTGGCTGGCCAAGCGCCCCAGCCCGTCGAGGCCGGTGCGTTGCTGGCCGAGGTGGTGGAACTGCTCCGCCCCACGGCCGCCCATCTGGGCGTGGCTCTGGAGGTATCGCCCGGCGAAGAGCACTTCATGGTGCTGGCCGACTCCGAGGCCCTCCGGCACTTGGCAGGCAATCTTCTGTTGAACGCCTGCGAGGCGGCGGTGGCGTCGCCCCCGGGCCAGCGGCGGGTGGCGGTGTCGATGGTGCGCCTGGGGCCGTCGCGGGCGGCGCTGCGGATATGGGACAGCGGCCCCGGCCCGCCGCCGGACCTGCAAGACCGGCTGTTCGAACCCTTTGTCACGAACAAGCCCCAGGGCATGGGGCTGGGACTGTTTATCGCCCGGCAGATTGCCGAGGCCCACGGCGGCCGGTTGGATTGGTCCCGCGCCGATGGCGGGACGTGTTTCGTGTTCGAGTTTCCCCTGCAACTTGCAAGCCAAGGCCCTTGCCCACCTCATAGCGCGGAGAGCACGCATGGCCAGCCTGTTGATCGTCGATGACGAGCCGAGCATCTGTTGGGGGCTGAGCAAACTGGCCCGCCAAATGGGCCACGCGGTATCGGTGGCCGCTTCGGCCGAGGAGGCCCTGGCCGCCGTGGAAACCTGGCGCCCCGACGCCATCCTGCTGGATGTCCGCCTGCCCGGGATGGACGGATTGGCGGCGGTGGACCAATTCCGCCAGCGGCTGGGCTCTGTGCCCATCGTCATCATGACCGCCTACGGCGATTTGCCCGTGGCGGTCGAGGCCGTGCGCAAGGGGGCGGCCGATTATTTGGTCAAGCCCTTCGAGCTACCGGCAGTCGAGCGAGCCATCGGGCGGGCCCTGGAAGCGGCCTCGCCTCCGGCCGTGCCGCCGGAGTCGCCCAACCGGCCCGACCTCGCCGCAGATGCCGACCGGCTGGTGGGCACCTCGCGCGCCATGCAGGAGGTTTTCAAGCGGATTGCCATGGTGGCTCCCACGGCGGCCTGCGTGCACCTGCGAGGGGAGAGCGGCACGGGCAAGGAGCTGGTCGCCCGGGCCATCCACCGCTACAGCCGCCGCGCCGAGGGCCCCTTCCTGGCCGTCAATGTCGCCGCCCTGAGCCCTTCGCTGGCCGAGAGCGAGCTGTTCGGCCATGTGCGCGGGGCGTTCACCGGTGCCGACCAGACCCATCCGGGGCTGTTCCAGCGGGCCCACGGTGGCACGCTGTTCATCGACGAAGTGGCCGATATCCCCCCGGCCCTCCAGGTCAAGCTCCTCCGGGTGCTGGAATATGGCGAGGTGCTCCCCGTCGGCGGCACGCGCCCGGTGCATTGCGATTTCCGTGTGATTACCGCCACCCACCAGAACCTCTGCGCCCGGGTGAGCGAGGGTACGTTTCGCCACGACCTGTATTTCCGGCTGGTCACCTTCGAGATCGAAATCCCGCCCCTGCGGGAGCGGCGCGAAGACATCGCCCCCCTGGCCGAGCATTTCCTTGACCTCTTGGCCGCACGCAACGGCTGTGCCCGGCCGGTGCTGGCCCGCCAGACCCTGGACGCGCTTGAGGCCCGGCCATGGTGGGGCAATGTGCGGGAACTCCGCAACGCCCTGGAACATGCACTGATTCTCGCCCGGGGCGGCCCGCTCTTGCCCGAGCACCTTCCGCCCCCCATGCCCCCGGCCCACGAGGAGGTGGATTGCAAGGGGATGCTCGGCGCCCTGGTCCGCAAATGGGCCGAGGCCGAATCGCTCCGCGATCCGCACGCCCAGGACCTGTATGCCCGCTTCATGGCTCTGGTCGAGCGCCCCCTGCTGGAGACGGTGCTCCAGCGGCATCACGGCCAGTACGCCGCGGCGGCCCGGCAATTGGGATTGCACCGCATCACCCTCAAACGCAAATTGCAGTCGCGGCCGTAAGACCGCCGGCCAGGGGCCCGGCCCGACCGGGCCGGGCGAGCCGATTCTCCAAGCTCGGACAGCCCTGGGCGGCTTTCGGCCCGAGGCTTCCCGCCCCCTTGCTTCCTGCCACGGACCTACCGCTTCTGCCGCACCCACCGTGCCGCCGCGGATACCAACAGCCGACCCGAATTGAGCGATTGCCTCCAAAGCCGCTTCCAATAGGCCTCCTCGTGATACGCCCGCAATGCCCGGAGGTAGCGGCTGCGCTGGGCTTCGGGCAGGGCCCGGAGGATGGCTGGCCAAAGGCCCTCGCGCACGTTGTAAACCCGATCCCAGCGCGCGCAGATGGGCACGACTGGGGTTTCGGGCCCCAGCCCCAGATCCTCGCGCACGGCCTCGAGGGCCTGGCAGATGTTTTGGGCCTTCGGGCCGGCCGGCTGCGTAAAATCGTAGGGCGGCGCCCATTCGCCCAAGGGCCGGAGGCGGTCGATGTGGGTCACGGCCACGACCACCGGCGGCATGATCCGCTGCGGCTGGGCCAGATAGAATGCCCGCATCTCGTCGAGCAGGCGCCGGTCGGCCAATCGCGTGGCCGCATGGGCCGCCATCACCCAAACGATAAGATCGCTTTGCACGACCTCCGGCTGCACCGCCGCCCAGGGGCTTTCCGACCCCGGGGCAGCATCGTAGCCTGGCAGTTCGACCAGCACGGCCGGAGGCAACTCGGCCGCCTGGCCTTCGGGCTGGAACACAAACGGCTGGGGACCGCGGGTTTGCGGGGCGGCATCGACCACGGCTTCCTGCCGGCCCACTAGCGCGTTGATAACGCTGGACTTGCCCGCCTTGAGCTGGCCCAGCACCGCGATGCGTAGCGGCTCGGACTGGACCGCCTCCTGGAATTGCCGGGCACGGCGGGCGTCGGCCTGCGAGCGTCCGGTCTGGTACGCCGCCAGCGCCTCTTCCTCCACAAGCTGCCCGCTGTAAAGCTGGATGGCGTAGTAGCCGGCCTTGCGCACGCAGTAGCCGACGGCCCAGCGCTTGATCTGGTCCACCGAGGCGTGATAGAGCTTGGCCGCCGCGGCATCCCGGGCCTCGCACACCAGGGCCGAAAGCGGGTTCATCCCGAATCGCACCACGCGGAGCAAAGTCCGATAGACCCCGTACCATTCCTGCCCGGTGCCGGCCCAACGCCTCAGGCGTACGAAATCGCCCAGCGTCAGGATATGCGCGCCGGGGACATTCTCGGAAAACGCCTGGTGCAGGTCGCGGGCCACCAGTTCCGCCGTGCGGAGCACATCGGGCAGCGGGATTTCCAGCACCGGCTGGCCTTCGTTGGGCCGGAAATGCCGGGCCACGGCCTGGAGCACCTCCAGCAGCAGGTTCCACAGCGGCTCGGGTCCATCCCAAGCCAGGTCCTGCTGCTCGGCGCGTTGGGCGATGGCTGCGACATCGGCCCAGGCGGCCTGCCCGGCCGGCGACCACCGCGGATCGCTCGCCACCGGCGCCGGGCCACCCTCGCCGCCGTGCCGTGCCTGTTGGGCCTTGCGGGCCATCCAGCGTGCGGCCAGCCACGCTGCCCCGCTTGTGGCGGCCGTCAGAATCACCCAGGCCCACAACAGCTTGCGCTCAAAGAGCCACACAGCCCCCGCCAGGGCCAGAATCCCGTAAGGAACCGCGACCGCCGCGACAAGCAGCAGCCACCCGCGAAGAACGTGTCTCATGGACGGGCTTCCTAAGTCTTCGGCCGGGGGTCCCCGGCAGCCGGCGGGCCGGCCGCCTCCTCCATCCGGCCATCGCGCTGCCGGGCCATCTCCGCCAGGCACTTTTTCAAACGCCGGCGCCCTTCGGCAAGTTGCTGCCGGTACAACTGGCGCAACGCGGCGGCACTTGGTACATCGCCCTGCCGGGCATGGCTGAAGTACGCGCACAACGTGCACCCCAAGGCATAGGTGCTGGCCGCGGCAAACACCGCCGACACCGCCGAACCCCACCCCGGCACCACTTTGAGCAGCTCGCGCCATCCCAGCCGGGCCGACAGACCCAACCCCAGCGTGCCCAGCACCTCAGCCAGGCGCTGCGATTGCATCGGTTGCCCGTAAATGCTCGCCAGGCCGTGAAACATCTTCACCTGGATGGCAGCAAACAGCGGCAGATCGACCATGGGCACGGGGATGCCGCCGGCCAGTCCTGCGGCAAGGGCCCACGACACGATATGCGGATGCGCCCTGCGGAAATACACATCGCGCAGCGCCTGCCGCAACTCGTCGTGCTGGCGCACCAGGTTCCGCAGCCCCCACGGGATGGCCGCCTCGATGGCCTCCCACAAAGCGTCCAGCCCGTAATACACCGGCTCGAACCCGTCCTCGGGCAGGGTGAAGTCGATGGGCACCAGCCGCACCCCCGCCGCCAACTCGCCCAGCATCTGCCGCTGATACACAAGCGAGCGGGCCAGGTCCTGCGGCACCGCGGCCGGCCAAGGCTCCCGGTCGAACGGATACGGCAGCACATGCCGCGGCTGGCTCCAGGGATAGCCCTCATGCAGCGAGGTCTGGGCCACCACCACCGGCCACTCCGGATGCGCCCGCCGGATCGCCCGCAACGGCTCCAGCACGCACTGCTGGGCAGGGTCCATGGCCTTCATGACCACGATCACGCAGTGTGCCTGGTCCTCCAACACGCGGAGGTCCTCGCTTGGGTCGTAACCCGGCTCTCCCAGACCGCGGGTATCCAAAAACCGCAGCAGGCAATCTTCCTCGTCGGGAAAGGCATACAGCCGGCTGTGCCGCGTGGTGGGGCGGAACCCGTTGCCAATCTCGGCCTGGGTGCTGCCGGTGATCGCCCGCACGATCGAGGTCTTGCCCGATTGGGCCTTGCCCAAAAGCCAAAACACGGGGGCAGGAAGGGCCTGGCGCACGCGGCGCAAGCACTCGTGAAGCTCCGCCTCGTCCACCCGGGGAGCCCGCAAGTACTCGCGAAGCGTTCGGAACCAGTTGCCCGGTAACGGCATCAGTTGCGCCCCGGCGGCAGGACGTTGGCCACAGGCCGTGGCAACCGCTTTGTGGCGCTACGGCGGGAACCGGCACCCTGGCACGCTCGGGCGGCCTGCCGATTCCGCTTGCCACATGGGTCTCGCATAGCGCACTTGCCAGCGGCCACAAGGCCGGGTGCGATTGCCGCCAGCCCAAAGCGCATTTTACGGCTGCCGGCCCCGAGGGTCGAGCACGCGGCGATAGACCTCGGCCACGCCGGCCGCCATGGCCACGTCCGAGAACTGCGATCGCTGGCGATCCCTGGCCGCCTCGGCCAAGGCGCGCCAGTTCACCTGGCCACCGACCACCCGCCGGATGGCCCCGGCCAGTGCGCCCGCGTCGCCCGGCGGCACCAGCAGCCCCTCGATCCCATCGCGAACCGCCTCGGGGATGCCCTCGACCTGGCTGG
>JBBIQF010000097.1:15184-21356 GCA_037442445.1 Planctomycetaceae bacterium | reverse complement strand
GGACCGGGCGGGGGCTGCGGCGTGCGAGATGTAGTTCGAATAGGTGGTGGCGTTCCCGTCAGACGTTGTATCTGGCATCTTTTTCAGGGGGTTTCGCAGGGACCCCTCATTTTTTTGGCCGGCGGGCGTATGTATACTCACGCACGGCCGGGTGGCCGCACGGGCCGGGGCGCGGGCGTGGCGGGCTCGGCCAGGGTCCTCTTCTTCTTTTGCAGCGGTTGATTTGAGGAGAGCACGCATGGCTTCCACGTTGCCGGATTATGTCGCGTCGGCCAAGCCGGTGCCCTTGGCCAATCGAATCGCCTGGTACAAGAGCACCGCCCAGACCTACGCGGGGATCATGTTGTGGTTTGTGTTCTGGACCTCGGTTCCCAAGGGGGATGGGACGCCGGGGGGCACGCTGAGCCAGGGGTTGTGGCCGGCCTTCGTGGGCCTGGTGGCCGCCGCCTTCTTCTGCCACGTGCTGTACTACCTGGCCCCGGCCCTGTTGGGCTTGCGCACGGGGTTGCCGCTGTACATCGTGGGGACTTCGACCTACGGCGTGGTGGGCGGTTTCCTCATGCCGGGCTTTCTGATGGGATTACTCCAGTTCGGATGGCTGGGGGTCAGCGCGTTCGAGGCCTCGAAGCTGCTGTGCGCACCGTTTTTCGGGAACAACCCCGACGCCACGGTGGGGACGGCGGCCCAGATGGCGGTATCGGCCTTGTGGGCCATCGCCGCCGCCTTCCTCGGGGTCAAAGGGATCAAGTACGTGGCGCGGGTGGCCACTCCGTTCCCCATCATCCCGCTCGTGATTCTGATCATCCTGGCCGTGGTCGCGTATCCGGGATTGAAGGACTTCGCCCCGGACAAGACGACCAACGAGGGGCTGCGCATAGCGCAGGCCGAGCGGGACCAAGCCCTGGCCGCCAATAAGGAAGCGCCTCCCGTGAAAGACGCTCTGCGGACCGATTGGGCGGTGATCGCGACTTTGCTGACGTTGATCATCGGGTTCTTTGCCACGGCTGGGGCGGCCGGGGCGGACTTCGGCATGAATAACCGCAACAAGAACGACGTGCAGCTTGGGGGCCTGGTGGGGATCACGGGGGCCACCATCCTGGCCGGCGGGCTGGCGCTGGTGATCGTGGCGGGCGCCCATGGCCTGGGCCAAGGCGTGGGCATCATGAATGTGCCGACGCTCATGCCCAAGTTGCTCAACGAGACGGCGGGGAATGTTTTCATGTACCTGTTGGCCATCGCCGCCTTCCCGCCAGCGTGCTTCTCGTCGTTCATCGCGGCCAACAGCTTCAAGACGACGCTGCCGAAGGTGCCGCCGCTTATCTCGGTGGGCTTGGGGACGCTGGTGAGCATCGGGCTGGCGGTATCGGGCGTGGCGGGCAAGGTGGCGGATGTGTTCGTGGTGATCGGGGCTTCGTTCGGGCCCATTTGCGGGGCCATGGCCGCCGACTACCTGCTGGCCGGCTGCAAATGGGCCGGCCCGCGAGCCGGCTTCAACCCCGCCGGCTGGATCTCCTGGGCCGTGGGCTTCGTCGTCGGAGCGGCCGGCCTGGTGGCCAAGTATGTGCCGCAAGTCGGCCAGTTCAAGGAGTACATCGACCTCATCCCCGTCCCGCCGCTTTCGGCGATGGTCGTAGGGTTTGTACTCTACTTCATCCTGGCCGGAATCGGGCTGAAGACCCGCACGCTGGAGATGCCGGAGACCATCGGCCCGGCGTAAAAGGAAAAGGCACTCGCGATGGGCGCTTGGAGCTGCCTGGCGGCGGCGCGGCTTGGCCGCCGTGCCGCCGCGGGCATGCAACCGGCGCAGAACGTACCGCCGGCTGGGCCTTCGGGTATTTTCACGCCGCGCCCGGGGAGACTTACGCGCCGGTAAACCGCGCTCCGCCGCAGGGGGCTCAGGCGGCGGGGGCTTGCGGGCCCTTGCGGCTCGATTCCCAGTGCGCCCAGAGGAGCATGGCCGCCCCGAAAATGCCCAGCACCAGGCCCCACCACAGATTGATGTTGATGCCGAGCGAGCGGCTGTACACCTCGGGGGACGTCTGCCCGGTGACCAGGCCGTACACACCCAGGATGATGCCCAACAGGACGAACAAGAGGCCGGTCGGCACGCGGATATCCAGACTCATCGCAACCTCGTTGGACGCTGAGGAGGGCTTACAGGCGGCGATTGCACCCCGGAGGCTACCAGAAGATGACGTTCAAGGCCACCGTGGCCGCCAGGACCACCACGGCCAGAGTGGCCGGCCGGGCGTACCAAGCCAAGGCGGGATCTTCCGGCGTTCGCGGGGTGAGCGAATAGACCAGCCCGCGGAGTTCCTCGGCCGATTTCCGCGGCGTGGTGGCCAGCGAGAGCACGATGGTCGCCGCAAAACACACCCCGAAGGCGAAGATGGCGGTCCAGAAGTTCTGGGCCATTTCGCTGGGATAGGCGTGCAGCGTGGCGATCCACCCGCCTTTGGGCGTGGTGAGGCTTTGATGGCAGGCGGCGGCCAGGGTGCCGGCCACCAGCCCGCCGAAGGCCCCATGGCCCGTCGCCCGCCGCCAAAACATGCCCAACAGGAACGTGGCCAGTAGCGGTGCATTCACAAATCCGAACACCAACTGGAGCATGTCCATGATGTTGTTGTAATAGCGGGCCAGGTAGGCGGCGGCCCCGCTCAGGGCGATTCCGAACACGGTGGCGGCCCGGCCCATCCACAGATAGTGCTGGTCGCTGCGGCGCGGGGCCAGGTAGCTCTGGTAGATGTCGTAGGTCCACACGGTGTTGAAGGCCGTCACGTTGCCCGCCATGCCCGACATGAACGACGCCAACAGAGCGGTCAGCGCCAGCCCCAGCACACCGGTGGGCACATAGTGGGCCAGCATGGCGGGGATGGCCATGTTATAGTCGATGCCTCCCTGGTCGTCCGTGGGCAGGAACCCTCCCTGGCTGGTCACGTGCTGGCCGATGGCGATCATTCCCGGCAGGATGACCAGGGCCGGGAACAGCATCTTGGGGAAGGCGGCGATCAAAGGGGTGCGGCGTGCGGCAGACATGGACTCGGCAGCCATGGCCCGCTGCACGACCAGAAAATCGGTGCACCAATAGCCGAACGAAAGCACAAACCCCAACCCCATCGAAAGCCCGAACCATTCCACCCCCATGGGGTTCGTGGCGGGCGAGGCCATCGGGGCCCAGGTGCTGCTCCAGGTGCCCGGGGCGAACTGCCTGCCCGTGGCCCCGCTGGTGGCCACTAGGTCGAGCTTCTGCACCAGGCCGGCCCATCCGCCCGCGTCGGCCAGCCCCAACAGCACCACCGGCAGGAATCCCAGCACGATCAGAAAGAACTGGAGCACCTCGTTGTAGATCGCCGAGGTCAGCCCGCCCAGGAAGATATACAGCAGCACGATCGAGGCCGAGATCACCAGCCCCACGTGGTAGTTCACGCCGACGATCGGGGCGATGATCTTGGCCAGCATGTGCATCGAGATGCCCGACGAAAAGATCGTCATCACGGCAAACGAAAAGGCGTTGAAGGCCCGGGTCTTCTCGTCGAAGCGGAGTTTGAGGTATTCCGGCACGCTCCGGGCCCGGGAGCCGTAATAGAACGGCATCATGAAGATGGCCACGAACACCATGGCGGGGATGGCCCCCAGCCAGTAGAAGTGCGAGGTGGCGATGCCGTACTTGGCCCCGGAGGCCGCCATGCCGATGACCTCCTGCGCGCCCAGATTGGCCGAGATGAACGCCAGCCCGCACACCCAGGCCGGCACGGCCCGGCCTGAGAGGAAAAAGTCGGTGCTGGTCCGCATGAACCGCCTCAGCGCAAACCCGATGCCCAGCACGAACAGCGTGTAGAGGGCAAGGATCAGATAATCGACCGGGCCAAGCTTCAACTCCAGCATGAAACCCTCGCTCGCCAAAGCGGTTACGGATGATCGACCGTGCCGGCCTTCACGCGAAGCGCAAAGGCCCCGCTCGCCAAAATCGACCGATGGGGAAAGCCTATTATGCGTGAGGAGGATGGGGCTGCAAAGGGGGCGGACGCGGCGGAGCGCGGCGGACGCGACGGAGCGCGTCCCTCCAGGCACGCACCCTACTGGCCGCTGGCCGCCTGGAGCACGCTTCGGAGATACCGGCCCGTGACCGATGTGGGATGGTTGGCTACCATTTCCGGCGTGCCTTGCACCACCACGCGACCGCCTTCGTCGGCCGCACCGGGCCCCAGATCGATGATGTAATCGGCGGCCTTGATGACCTGGAGGTTGTGTTCGACCACGATCAGCGAATGGCCCACTGCCAGCAGGGCGTCGAAGCAGTCCAAGAGTTGCACGATATCGGCGAAGTGCAGGCCGGTCGTAGGCTCGTCCAAGAGGAACAGGCAGCGCCCCCGCTTGGCCGACGACATGTACGCCGCCAGTTTGAGCCGCTGGGCCTCGCCGCCCGAAAGGGTGTTGGCAGGCTGGCCCAGGCGGAGGTAGTCCAGCCCCACGTCGATGAGGCGTTTCAGGCGGGCCTGCACCTTGGGCCGGCCGCGGAAGAAGGTGAAGGCCTCGCGCACGGTCATGTCCAGGACCTCGGCGATATTGCGGCCGCGGTAGGTCACTTCGAGGATCGCGTCGCGATAGCGCGTGCCGTGGCACTGGCTGCACTTCATGTACACGTCGGCCAGGAACTGCATGTCGATCTGGATTTGCCCCTCCCCCTGGCAGGCACTACAGCGGCCTTCTTCGGAGTTGAAGCTGAAGTGGCTGGCCGTGTAGCCCCGCGTGCGGGCCTCGGGGGTCTCGGCAAACACCGCCCGGATTTCGTCGAACGCCTTGAGGTAGGTGACGGGGTTGGAGCGGGGTGAGCGGCCGATGGGGGTTTGATCTACCAGCACCAGGTCGTCAATCTGGCCGTCGCCGTAGATTTCGTCGTACGGGCACGGTTTGGGGGCCTCTTTGTGCATCCGGCGGCACAGGGCCGGGTAGAGGGTATCTTGCACCAGCGTGCTCTTGCCCGAGCCGCTGACACCGGGGACCACGCACAACACGCCCCGGGGGACCTCGACGGTGATGTTGCGGAGGTTGTTGCCGCGGGCGCCGGCCAGGCGGATCCAGCCGTGCTCCGGGGCCCGGCGGCGTGCGGGGCAGGCGATGCCGCGGCGGCCGGCCAGGTAGTCGCCGGTCAGGCTGTGGGCCGAGCGCATCATTTCCTCGGGCGTGCCCTGGAAGACCACCCGCCCGCCGCGCTCGCCGGCGCCGGGCCCGATTTCGATCACCTGGTCGGCCGCCCGCAGGATCGCCTCCTCGTGTTCCACGACCACCACGGTGTTGCCCCGGTCGCGGAGGTCGCAGATGGCCTGGATCAGGCGCTGGATATCGCGGGGGTGCAGCCCCACCGAGGGTTCATCCAGCACATAGAGCATATTCACCAGGCTGGAGCCCAGGGCCGAGGTCAGGGCCACCCGCCGCAACTCGCCCCCGCTGAGGGTCCGCAGGGTGCGGTCCAGGGTCAAGTAGCCCAACCCCACGGCCACCAGGTATTCCAGCCGGGCGCGGATTTGCTGGAGGGCTACCCGGCCCACCTCCTGGCGATACGGGTCCAGCGCCAGGTCGCGGAAGAAGGCGGCTGCGTCTTCGATTTTCATAGACGACACGTCGGCCAGGTTGCGCCCGCCGACGCGCGTGGCCAGGGCCTCGGGCCGCAGCCGGCTGCCGCCGCACGCCGGGCAGGGGCGGTGGCTCCGCCAGCGGCTGAGGAACACCCGGATATGCATCTTGTATTTGCGGCGCTCCAGCCATGCGAAGAACCCGCGCAGCCCGCCGAAGTTGCGTTCCGGCACCCCATTCCAGATCAGCTCCACGTGTTCCGGCGCAAGCCGGGCGAAGGGCACATCGACGGGTATCCCATAGTCGGGGGCCAGGGCCAGAAGCTCTTCCAGCTCGTGGGCATAGGCGGGGCTGTTCCACGGCGCGATGGCCCCCTCCTTGAGCGACTTGCGGCGATCCGGCACGACCAGGTCCATGTCCACATCGATGATGTTGCCGAACCCCTCGCACTTGGGGCACGCGCCCAGGGGGCTGTTGAAGCTGTACAGCCGCGGCTCGGGCGCCGGGTACTCCAGGCGGCAATCTTCGCAGGACCACTGGGTGCTGAATCCCAGGCGGCGCCACGTTCGGCCCTCGATGGTGCATGCCACCCCGCGCC